>JAHDHB010000468.1:0-2636 GCA_020631545.1 Saprospiraceae bacterium
CATTTTATTAATCTAAATAAACTTTCGAGTAATTGAACACTTTATAAAATATTAAAACCGACCGGCCCAGCACCATGAGGGTATCTCATAAGTCGTCATTCCTAATCCCGAACTAAGAAGATCTTTCAATCAGCTCATCAACTAAGGGGCTTTTAAGAAATAAAGTTGTAAACTTTATTTCTTAAAAGCCCCTAAAGTCAACGCCACTATAAAAACTCAACAAAAAAGGTTACTTTTGCAGCGAAATAGCGCAGCATGAGAATTCTCCAAGTGTGTAAAAAATTCCCGTATCCTCTGAAAGACGGGGAATCCATTGCGGTAACCTACTTGGCTAGTGCTTTACATCAACTAGGTTGTAAGCTGACGCTCTTGGTGATGAATACCAGTAAGCACCACTTTGATATCGAAAAATTGCCTAGTCATTTTAATCATTATGAGGCCATTCATACCATAGATATAGATAACCAGCTAAAGGTAAGCGACGCTTTTTTTAATTTATTTACCAAGGAATCTTATCATGTTTCGCGCTACAAATCCAAAGCCTACGAAGAGAAATTGAAGGAATTATTGACGACGCAAGAGTTCGATGTTGTACAACTGGAAACCCTCTATCTAGCGCCCTATGTCACTGTAATAAGGAAGTATTCCAAGGCAAAAATAGCCCTGCGATCTCATAATGTAGAATTTGAAATCTGGGAGCGCATCACAAATAATACGTCCTTCGGATTAAAAAAGCTTTATCTATCTATACTAACCCAACGCTTGAAAAACTTTGAGTTAAGTCACTTGAATTCTTATGATTGGATGGTGGCCATTACACAGCGAGATTTAGACCATTTTCGAGCTTTGGGCTGCCACATACAAGGACAGGTGTGCCCCATTGGGTTGAATTTGACGAATTATCCTAAGCCCTCTCCTCCCCCATCAGAGGGTTTTGCTATTGGTTTTATCGGCTCCTTGGACTGGATGCCCAATTTGGAAGGCATTGAATGGTTTTTAAAAGAAGTTTGGGATAAGGTCTTGGCTCAATGTCCTCAAGCTGTCCTAAATATCGCAGGGCGAAATGCACCAGCAGAATTGATGAGATTACAGCGTAAAAATGTATGCATTCACGGAGAAGTAGACAGTGCTTTTGAGTTTATGACCAAGCAGAATGTCATGATAGTCCCCTTATTTTCAGGGAGTGGGATGCGAGTCAAAATACTAGAAAGCATGGTGATGGGAAGGGTGACGATCACCACTACGATTGGGCTAGAAGGTATCGCAGCTAAGGACGGAGAACATGTTTTATTAGCCAATAATGTAGCGAATTTTGTAAATCAGTTGGTTTGGTGCTTCGAACAGCGTACTTTTGCAAATGATTTGGCAGAAAAAGGCCGACAATTTATCGAAGAAAGCTACAGCCATAGAGCTATAGCCAAAAAACTTATGATGAATTATGAATTGAGAATTAGGAATTAAGAATTACGAATTACGAGTATTTATTTTGGCGAATTAACATTTTTACGCCCAATTCCCGCCAAAACGGTAACTCCTAATTCCTAACTCGTAATTCCTAATTCGTAATTCCTAATTCCTAACTCTTAACTATTTGAAAATACTAGTACTGACATCGCGGTTTCCGTATCCTGTAGAAAAGGGAGATAAGTTGCGCATTTTTCATCAGATCAAGGAATTGGCGGTGAAGAACGAGCTCGTGCTATGCTCCATTACAGAGCATGATGTACTGCCGGAGCATTTTCAAGAAGTTGCACAATATTGCAAGCAAGTATACCTATTCCCCTTGACCAAAATGACCGTATATGTAAACCTATTACGCTCATTTTTCAACGGTCTTCCCTTGCAAGTTGGCTATTTTTATCAGCCAAAAATCAAAAAAGAAATTCAGCGCATTATTGCACATGAAAAACCCGAACACCTTTATTGTCAGTTGATTCGAATGAGCGAATATGTGCGTGATTTGGAAATACCAAAGACTATTGACTACATGGATACCTTTTCGGTAGGCACTGTTCGTTGGGCTAGTCGGTCTTCCTTTATAAAAAGGCAACTACTGATGCAAGAAGCAGCACGCGTAGCCCACTATGAGCAAGCCGTATTCCCCGATTTTAATGCGCATACTATTATTTCCAAACAAGATCGTAATTTATTAAACATCAATAAAAAAGAGCGTATCTTTGTCGTCCCAAACGGTGTTGATGATACCTTTTTTAAGCCTACAAGCCAGCAAAAGAAGAAGTATGACTTAGTATTTGTAGGAAATATGGGCTATCGACCCAATGTAGAAGCTGTGAAATTTCTGTGTTTGGAGATATTGCCGCTGGTGCGGAAAGCTTTGCCGAAAGTCAAATTATTGATAGCGGGAGCTAGGCCTACACCTGAGGTTTTAAAGCTTGAAAGTGAAAGTGTTATAGTGTCGGGGTGGATGGAAGATATTCGGGATGCTTATGCTAGTGCAGAGATTTTTGTAGCACCTTTATTTATCAATGTAGGCCTCCAAAACAAGATCTTGGAGGCTTTGTCGATGGGCTTACCTTGTATTACCTCTAGTTTGGCCAATAATGCCATCAAGGCTGAGCCTGGAAAAGAGATTTTGATAGCAGATGATGCAGCTTCTTTTGCGGCTTCCATCATTA
>JAHDHB010000468.1:2664-5761 GCA_020631545.1 Saprospiraceae bacterium
GTAAACAATTACGGGAAGCTGGACATTTATTAGTTAGGAATAATTATAGTTGGAAAAATTTTACCCACCAACTTGAAAACATTATATCGTATCATGGAAAATAGATTGAATACTATCGAGGAAGCCATTGAGGATATTCGATTGGGCAAAGTAATCATAGTTGTGGATGATGAAGACCGAGAGAATGAAGGTGATTTTATTTGTGCAGCGGAAATCATTACGCCTGAAATCATTAATTTCATGGCTACCAATGGCCGCGGTTTAATCTGCGCGCCTTTGATTGAGGATCGTTGTGATGAGTTGCAGCTTTATCCTATGGTTACTGACAATACGGCTTTGCATGAAACTGCTTTTACCGTCTCTATTGATCTCAATGGGCAAGGGTGTACCACGGGTATCTCTGCTTATGATCGAGCCACAGGCATCCGCGCCCTCGTCAATCCAAAAACCAAACCTCAAGATTATGCAAAACCAGGGCATATCTTTCCGCTTAGAGCTAAGCGTGGTGGCGTTTTGCGCCGTACTGGCCACACCGAGGCGGCTATTGATTTAGCTAAATTAGCGGGGTTTTATCCTGCGGGGGTATTGGTCGAAATTTTGAATGCTGATGGTACGATGGCACGCCTTCCTGATTTGTTTGGTATCGCCAAAAAGTATGATATGAAAATCATCTCTATCAAAGATTTGGTGGCCTATCGCTTGGCTACGGAAACCTTGATTAAACGAGAGGTGGCCGTGCATATGCCTACTAAATATGGTGATTTTGAACTGGTCGCTTATACTCAACTTACCTCTGGCGAAACGCATTTGGCTATCAAAAAAGGGGATTGGGCTAAGGATGAACCTGTTTTAGTTCGTGTTCATTCTTCTTGCGATACAGGTGATATCTTGGGCTCTTTGCGTTGTGATTGTGGCGATCAATTGCATGAATCTTTGCGTGCAGTCGAACAAGAAGGGAAAGGATTGGTTCTTTATATGCGACAAGAAGGCCGCGGTATTGGATTGATTAATAAATTGAAAGCTTATAAACTGCAAGAACAAGGACGGGATACGGTAGAAGCTAATGTAGAATTGGGCTTCAAACCGGATCAGCGTGATTATGGTGTAGGCGCACAGATTTTACGAGATTTAAACATCTCTAAAATTCGTTTGATGTCCAACAATCCTAAAAAACGTGTCGGATTGATTGGTTATGGCCTTGAGATCGTGGAAAATGTTAATTTGGAAATTCCACCAAATGAGCATAATGAGGATTACCTCAACACGAAAAGGGATAAAATGGGACATGACATCATGGGAAGCTAATAGAAAATTGACGGTATTGGTTGTTTTTTCGATCAATACCGTCAAACCACCAACAAGTTACAGCCTCGAATATCGCTGTTATCCAAGCGCCCCAAGACCTCAAAACTACCATCTTCATACCCTCGGCCTAGATCATCCGTAGCAATAAACGCACAGCTATCTAAATTCGCCAAATCGATGATATTAATGCCGCCTACCCTACCCTTCGGCATCTGTGTAAAAGGATCCGTTACATCCCGTATATAAACCTGCATCGAATCTATCGGGTAAAACAAGCCATTTCCCTTCGAATACCCTTGAGATAGTAATTCCGTCATTCCATACTCCGAATGAATTTCAGACAACTGAAAGGCTTTTTTTAAGACTCCATGTAGCTCTTCCCTAGTCATTTCCTTGCGCCGTCCCTTCATACCGCCTGTTTCCATAAGGAGGGTATGAGAAAGTGGCATCGGAAATTGTTCTGCGAAATCCAACAATGCAAAAGAAACACCAAGCAACAAGGAAGGAATTCCTTTGCGTTCACAATCAGCCAATTCCTTAGCCAATTCGCCTAAATTATCTAAGAAAAAATCACTCTGTGGGTATTTTGACGCCTTAATAAATTGATCCGCCATATACACTAAAGACGAACCACTGCGTTCTAGATAAGAGGGTAAAAGTGCAAAAACGGCATAATCTTGTACATTACCATAAAATGAATTAAAGCCGTTTATTGAATTTATCCGATAATCTAGTAACTTGCGGATGTGATGCCGACTTGTGGTCTTGCCTGTCGTTCCACTACTAGAAAATGTGACTGCTGCATTCCATTTTCCCGTTTGTAGGGTATGTGATTTGAAAAACTGTATAGGGAGGAATGGTATTTGTGGTATTTTACTTACTTTTGATGTGCTTACGCCTAGGAGATCAAGGAAATGGGCGTAAAGTTCATTATGCTGAGCTTGATAGCGAAAGACGGCTAAGGCTACATCCTCAAAATCAAGGAGTTTTCCTTGAAATATTTGTTGGGCTAATTGGGCTCTGCTCATTTTATGACATCGTTTTACAAGTTGTGTGAGTAACTTCAACTCCTAATTCGTAATTCCTAATTCGTAATTCACTCATGAAAAATATCATCCAGATTACTGCTTTTCTTTTCTTGGTTTCGATGGCATCCTGTGTCAAACCTCCTGAATACCCTATAGAACCAAGAATCGAATTTATTAGCATTGAGAATGATTCTGTTAAGCAAAATCAAGACCAAATATACTCCCTCGTCACTTTTTCTTTTACAGATGGTGATGGAGACCTTGGGGCAGCTACGGACGTTGTGAATGATGCCCCATTTAATATTATCTTTAATGACACGCGTACGGAAGAAGGTTATCTTTATTATTATAAGATGCCCTTTATCCCAAAACAGGGCGTAGCTGACGGTATTTCTGGTGAAGTCACCGTAAAAGTAAGGGCCAATTGCTGCACTCCCTTGTCCCCAACCGATCTGGTTTGTCAACCCAATGAAGGAAATCCTCCTGAAGAAATCATCTACACCATTCAAGTCTTTGACCGAGCAGGAAACTACAGCAATACCATCGAAATCGATCCCATTATTCTCATCTGCGATTAAAGTTAGCGAGAAACTGGAAGTTGCCCGCTAACTTTTTAGGTTTTTTTACAGCCCCTAACGTAGCAAAGTCACTACCATAGCACAGCTAGAGAAGGCGATAGCCTTCGAGGTTCTATAGCAAGGGGTTTCAGCCCCTTGGTTCGGCAGGTTCTAGTAAAACATCAATTCGCAGAGCAATATTCCTTC
>JAHDHB010000469.1 GCA_020631545.1 Saprospiraceae bacterium
TATAGAAAAGTGACTGGCTCACGATTTAGAACTGGCCAAATTAATCAAAAATATTGCCAAAAATAGGTTATTTTTTCATCTTTCCAGATAAATCATTCAATCGTTTGCGTTCCGCTTTAGAAAGACTATTTATTCCTTCTCTAGCAATTTTATCCAATAAGGCATTCAACTCCATTTCTGAAGATTTAGACTGCTTTTCCCTTTTTGCTTTTTTGGGTTGAGTTCGGATTTTTGGAAAAGCGGAATCCATCAATAACCATGTTGGTCGCATTCCAACGACAAGCATGAAAATACTCGTCGGGACAAGTAAAAGCAAGAGAACTAGACCGTTAAGCGCTACGCCTTCTGGCCAGAAAAATAAGGTGGTTAACAAGCCAATGACCGCACCGCCCAAATGTGCTTCATGTCCAATATTTCCTAATTGTGATTTTATGGCAAAAATAGAAGCTATAATGAAAATTGCACCAAACACCCAAGCTTTGAAGACGAAAGGTAAGAACATAAACCCTATTTCTCCTAAAGGATCTAAAATAATCGCTGCAAAAACAATCCCACTCACGGCACCCGATGCGCCTAAAGCTTTGTAATCCAAATGATTCCGATGAAAATACAAGGCCAGTAAATTTCCTCCGAGCAATGCAGCAAAGTAGACTACAAGCATACCACGTAAGCCTATCAGCGCTTCTACACTTGGGCTAAATGAGTACAAGGCCGCCATATTAAGGAGTAGGTGAAACCAATTGGCATGAAGAAAACCAGAACTTATCAAGCGTTCAAACTCCTTGGCTACGTTTATTTTTTCTACGCTAAACCAGTAACTCTCAAGGAAGTTTTCGTCTTGAAATCCTTTATAAGATACCAAAACATTGATGGCGACTAGTATTAATCCAACAATTGAATACGCTTCCATTTTTCGTTTTTTCGTGGTAAAATTGGTTCGTGAATTTTTGAAAGGGGCTTGAAATTGATGATAGATAAAGGCCGAAGGACTTTTTCGTCAAGACCTTGGTTTTGTAGGAATATCTATAGGATAATATTGTTTGTGACTATAATTAGGTACAAACCTTTGACAAAAAATCACTATTAAGGTACAAAGGTATTGATAATAATCAAAAAAATCGGGTACGATCCTTGATTGCTAAAGTGCTTATTATCAATTTGACGCCTTTTTATTGTGCTGCTTTAAATATTTACAAGTAATTTTGCGTTATTACAATTGATATGCCTCCTCTAAATGGAGCAGAAAAGTTAAACCTCAGTTAGAAAAAAATCGTCATGAATAAGCGGAATACCTTGTTTTTTATTTTTGTTGTTTCTATACTTTTACTACAAGCTTGTCGTGAGAAAGAACCTCCTTTGTATATACTTGATGGGAATTGGGAAGAATTAGCAAGTACCTCTATTCCTCCTTTCAGTCCGAGAAAAGGAATGGTTTCCTTCGTTATCGGAGATAAAGCCTATGTAGGGCTAGGTGTTGATGAAAATGGGCTAAATAAAAATGACTTTTATTCTTATACTCCAAACTCTGGGTGGAGTGCTGTAAGCAGTTTTGGAGGGGCTCCTAGGGCTTATGCCGTTGGTTTTTCTGTAGAAGGGAAAGGCTATGTAGGTACAGGGAAAAGAGTAGGAAATGACATTAATCCAGACATTATTTACGATGATTTCTGGGAATACAATCCTAGTACAAATAACTGGACTCAAAAGAACTCTTTTGATGGAGGGCAGCGATTTTGGGCTGCTGGTTTTGCTATTGATACCCTAGGCTATATCACTACAGGTCAAGATGGTTCGGCCAATCGTTATAAAGATTTATGGGCTTATAATCCTCGTATTGATGAGTGGATTCAAAAAGCCAACTTTTCTGGAGATGAACGAATTCTTGCGGCTAGTATGGTCATTAGAGGTAAAGCCTATGTCGGTTCTGGTGTAGGGGGAACCGATTTCTGGGAGTATGATCCGGCCTTCAATTTTTGGATACAAAAAGCGGAAGTACCTGGTGGGCCAAGACAAGGCGAAGTCGCTTTTGCTATAGGCAACAAAGGATATGTTGGTTTAGGTCGAAATGATTCTGGTTATTTGACTGATTTTTATGAGTATGATTCTCATGCTGATCTTTGGGAGGAACAGGCTGGTTTTCAAGGTCTTGGCCGTGCAGAAGCTTTTAGTTTTTCGATTGGAGAAGAAGGCTTTGTCGGTGTTGGAAAAGATTCTATTGGCTATAGAAGTGATTGCTTTAAATTTACACCTTAGGGGAGGGAGTAGGGAGTAGAGGGTAGAGGGTAGAGGGACTGTCTCTCTACTCTCTACCCTCTACCCTCTACATAATAGTGTTAAAAATCGCCAAAACGATGCAGAAGTTTATGACCAAGCGCCTTTCGGAGTGGCCTCAACTTTTATTTTTTTCTTCTTCTTCTATGAATATCTATTTTTTAAGTAAATTTGCGGCATTAATAGATCGTAAACAAAAGACATTTACGTGATTTTGGTTTACAAAATAGAGTTTGATGAAAGGAATTTGGTGGAAATTATTGTGTATAGGCTTGATGGTGTATGCTTTGCTAGCAGGAATGCTTGTTCCCCTGTCGCCTGCCATATATTATACAGACATCAGTAGAGCTAATTCTGGTGAACAGGTTGAGATACTGGTTACTGGGTACAATACGAGTTACACCAAAGCGAAGAAGCCTGTGCGTGCTTGGCTAAAACGAGATTCTACGCTACTCCTTTGTGCAACTAAAGTCGATGTTCAAGATGACCAACACCTAAAAGTTGGTTTCAATTTACCCGTTCGCCTTGCTGAAAAGGAAATGACTACGAATTTGACGCTGATCGTAGATTCTGACTACGATGGCTATTCTGTTCTGCCAGGAGCATTGAGTGTCAAGCAATTAAAAGTAGATACGTCCCTTACTGTTCCTCCTTGCCAAATGAGTGGTTTAAGTGAAGGGGAATATGGGATGACCTTTCCTTTTCGAAATATCTTAGAAGAAACTATTCGCAATTTATATTATCATGTACCCCTTTGGTTTGCGATGATGCTGCTCTTGATTGTTTCTGTTGTTTACAGCATTCGACATTTAAAAACAGGCAAAATTCGTGATGATGTAGCAGCAGCCGAATTCGCTAGGATAGGTGTTGTTTTTGGTATTCTAGGTCTTTTAACAGGCATGGTTTGGGCAAAACATACTTGGGGGGCTTATTGGAATTGGGATATACGTCAAAATACAGCGGCTATTCAAGTCCTTATCTATATGGCGTATTTCGTCCTACGCGGTTCTTTTGATGATTTTGAAAAACGCGGACGTATAGGAGCCGTTTACAACATATTTGCTTTTGCTACGCTAATCCCTTTAATGTTTGTCATTCCAAGGTTAGCCAGCAGTTTGCATCCCGGGTCAGGCGGAAATCCTGCGTTTGGTTCTAATGATTTAGACAATACTATGCGCATGGTATTTTATCCTGCTATTATAGGTTTTACACTGCTAGGTACATGGATTGCGACGCTCTGGATTCGCGTGCAATTGGTCTGGTTGAAACGATTAGATGCAGATAATTAGTCAAAATTGATTTTTTTATGAAGTAAATAAATTCTTTGTCAAACCGTTCTTGTAAGCTGTTTTTGTTCTTTTTTTTGTCAAAGAATAGTCGTAAAATTTTCAATTCTTCGTTATTGTATGAATATTGTTTTAACTTGCCCCGTTTTTTATAGGTTACATTTTGTTTAATTGAGCATTACAAAAGTATACTATGCTGAGAATGAATAAAAACGTCTTTAAAAGTCTTTTATCTTGTCTATTACTTTGCTTGGCAATGCCCCTATTCGCCCAAGCACAGGACGCTGATTTTTTTCGAAGTATAGGGAAAATTTACGCCGTAGTCGGTGTTTTATTGGTCTCCCTAATCGGAATTTTTGCTTACTTGTTTTATCTAGAGCGAAAAATTGCACGATTAGAAAAAATGGAGGAAGCATAGCTATTCTTCCCCATTGCTTGGATAGATGAAGCTATGATGGACTAAAAATGTTCTTTAATCATAGTCCGTCTTTCAAGAAAACGTGCTAGTAAAGCACAAGTGTCATCTCTATTATGACAGGGCACTAGAAAAATGAATTTAATTTATCACCCTTTTTATAATAACCGATAGATAGGTTGAGTATAGACAAATGGAAACTGCTTAATTTGCCTTATTTTCAACAATATCCATTCGTTTAAATCCTGAATAAATTTCATCAGATATGAGCAATAAAAATTATAGCTTTTTTCAAAGTGTAGAGGATTACTTTGATAAGGCTGCTGCTTGTACGAACCTTCCCAGTGGGTTGTTAGAGCAAATCAAAGCTTGCAACGCTGTTTACCAAATGCGGTTTCCCGTAAAGATAGGTAATGATTATCAAGTTATTGAAGCTTACCGAGTCCAGCATAGTCATCACAGACTCCCAACTAAAGGAGGGATTCGCTATGCAATGTCTGTGAATCAAGATGAGGTTATGGCTTTAGCAGCGCTAATGAGCTATAAATGTGCAATTGTTGATGTTCCTTTTGGAGGAGCTAAGGGAGGTGTAAAAATCAACCCTAAAACCTATTCAGCAAGGCAATTACAAAAAATCACTCGTCGGTATACCACAGAGTTGATTCGTAAAAACTTCATCGGCCCTGGGATTGATGTTCCTGCTCCTGATTATGGAACAGGCTCTAGGGAAATGGCTTGGATTCTAGATACTTATACAACATTTAAGAATGGCGAAATTGATGCCGTTGGTTGTGTAACGGGTAAACCGGTAGAGCAAAATGGTATTCAAGGACGGACAGAAGCTACAGGACGTGGCGTTTTCTACGGCCTAAAAGAAGCAATGAGCTATGCTGATGATATGAAGGAGCTAGGGCTTACCGCTGGAACGGAAGGCAAAACCTTAGCTATTCAAGGTTTAGGAAACGTAGGTTATTATACGGCTGAAATTTCTACTCGTGAAGGAGGCTTTAAGCTTATCGCTGTATCGGAGTATGAAGGTGCTATCATGGATGAGAACGGTCTTGACATCAATGCCTTGATGAAATTCCGTAAAGAAACAGGTTCTATCCTTGGATTTCCTGGCTCTAAGACTTTGCCAAACCGCGAAGACGTGCTTGAAGTAGATTGTGATGTTCTTGTTCCTGCTGCTCTAGAGCAAGTAATTCATGGAGGAAATGCACACAAAATCAAAGCAAAAATCATTGGAGAAGCGGCGAATGGCCCTATCACTTCGGATGCTGCGGAGATTTTATTGAAAAAAGGAACCATGATTATTCCTGACATGTATATCAATGCAGGAGGGGTTACCGTTTCTTACTTCGAATGGTTGAAAAACCTTTCTCACATGCGTTTTGGCCGTATGGAGAAGCGTTATGACCAAAGAACTTACGAGAATCTGATTGACTTAGTACAGCGTACTACAGGAAAGACGATTGATCAGAAAGAAAAAGCCATGTTGGCGCGTGGTGCTGACGAAATTGACTTGGTTCGCTCTGGTTTGGAAGAAACTATGGTTATGGCTTACCGCCAAATTCGCGAAATCAAAAAGCGTAAGAAAAAAGTGAAGGATTTGCGTACAGCAGCTTTCGTCAATGCTATTGGAAAAATAGGAAGCGACTACGTTTCTCTAGGTATTTTCCCTTAGAGTAGGATGAAACTTCATCTTTTTATATCCAAAATCTCTTGGAAAACAAGGGCGAGCTACTAGAAGGATCTTTCTTGTATAGAGACTCTTTCCTAGG
>JAHDHB010000470.1 GCA_020631545.1 Saprospiraceae bacterium
AGCCACACACAAAGGAGGGATTGGTAAGCCTATCTAATAGCTAACGACTGGAGATTTTGAGCAATGAACATAATTCTCCATCACAAAAATACGGGTGGGAACCAGGAAACCCCAGCGATTCCATTTGACGCGAATCAAAGAGGCGACCCGTGTTTCCAACCCCAGTCGGAGCTTAGCCTTAGGGCGGCTCCGGCATTTTTTTGCAAATAATGTGAGGAGAAAAAGGCATACTAAGTCAAATCCAACAACGATGGAAGAAGGTTAGTATACCAACCAAAGAACGAACAACTTGAGATATTGAGAAAGGGAGTCATGGAAATAGTCTTCCATTCTCCATTCTCAATCCTCCATCAAAATAAGTTTTCTTTTAAAACGATGATGCAAATTCGTAGCTTAGCTACATCGGGGTCTATGCCTTCGGGCAGCCCCGATTTTATTGCTTTTTACTAAAAAACATAGGAACGTCGCTACAGAACTATTATCTACCAGGCAATTTATTGCGTTGCAATAAACATGGCAAAACCTGAGTGAGTTCACGCTCATTCCCCTAACCCAAACACTACCATGTATTTAAATTGTCATAGTACCTTTAGCTTGCGCTATGGGCTCATCCCCGTGCAACAACTTTTAGAACTGGCAAAAGCTAGAGGTCTGACTTCCTTAGCGTTGACCGACATCAACAATACTTCCGCTACGCTAGAGTTTGTGCGTAATGCAGCGAAGTACGGCATCACACCAAAAATCGGAATAGATTTTCGTAATGGTGCGAAACAACTTTTTATTGGATTGGCAAAAAACAACAAAGGCTTTCAGGAACTGAACAGCTACTTGAGCAAGTACCTTCATACGAAAGAACCGATTCCTGAAAAAGCACCAGCTTTCAAGCAAGCATTTGTCATTTATCCTTTCCATAGCCATCAGGAATATCGCTCCTTGCAAGCCCACGAATTTCTAGGTGTTCGAACTAGGGATCTCAATCGCTTAGCGCTTTCCCCTTGGCGAAAATATCCGCAAAAACTCGTTATTTTACAAGCAGTCTCTTTTCGAAATAAAGCCGACTTCAATACCCACAGGCTACTTCGTTCTATAGATAACAACTTGCTATTAAGCAAATTGCCTAAGGCTGAACAAGGACAACCGACCGATCAATTCCTAGCAAAAGGACAACTAGAACAACTGTTTCAAGCATATCCCAAAATCATTGAAACGACTAAAAAAGTATTGGAGGCTTGTTCTATTCATTTTGATTTTAACTCTGCAAAAAACAAACATTATTACACTGGAGATGCTAAGGCAGATGAGACACTCCTCAAAGCATTGGCGTACCAAGGACTAGAATATCGTTATGGTGATAAACCTAGTAAAAAAATCATAACACGAATACAGAAAGAGCTAAAGCAAATCCAAGAACTGGGTTATACCGCTTATTTTTTGATCAATTGGGATATTCTCAAATACGCTCGCAGTAAGGGCTATTTTTATGTAGGTAGAGGAAGTGGCGCTAACAGCGTCGTTGCTTACTGCCTACAAATCACGAATGTGGATCCCATTGAATTGGATCTTTATTTTGAACGTTTTATGAACCCTTACCGTAAGAATCCACCTGATTTTGACATGGATTTTTCATGGAAGGATCGACAAGATATTACACGTTATATTTTCAAAAAACACGGTCATCAATACACCGCACTACTAGCTACGTACAACACCTTTCAACGAAAAGCAGTCATCCGAGAATTAGGAAAAGTACTCGGACTACCTAAGCATGAATTGGATAAACTCAAGTATCAGCGGGAAGATCCAGAAAATGAAGACAGTATTGTTCGCCTCATTCGTCAGTACAGCAAACGGATTCATGGTTTACCGAATTACTTGAGTGTACACTCTGGGGGAATCATTATTTCTCAAAACCCCATCCATTGCTACAGCGCTACTTTTCTACCGCCGAAAGGCTATCCCGTCACCCAATTCAGCATGATAGAATCGGAAGACGTGGGCTTATACAAGTACGATATTCTGAGCCAACGCGGCTTAGGACATATCAAAGATGCCACATATTTTGTAGAGCAAAACCAAGGAAAAAAGCTTGATATTCATGACATTCAGAAATTCAAAGAAGATCCTGCCATACATCGTTTACTAGAAAAAGGGCAGACCGTAGGGTGTTTTTACGTAGAATCCCCTGCCATGCGGATGCTCCTCAAAAAACTCCGAGCCAAGGAGTATAAACATCTAGTAGCCGCTAGTTCCATCATTCGCCCTGGTGTTGCGAAATCAGGGATGATGCGAGAATATATTTTGCGCTTCCACGACCGCTCTAGAATACTACAGACGCCAAAAGGTATCCGTGAATTGCTAGAAGAGACGTTTGGGGTCATGGTTTATCAAGAAGATGTTTTGAAAATTGCACATCATTTTGCAGGATTGAGCTTGGGCGAAGCCGATGTTTTGCGACGTGGAATGTCAGGAAAATTTCGTTCTCGTGCAGAATTCGATAAAGTCAAGGATAAGTTTTTTGCCAATTGCTTGCAAAAAGGTCATTCCCAAGCTCTCATCACAGAGACTTGGCGGCAAATTGAGAGCTTTGCAGGCTATTCTTTTTCAAAAGGGCATTCCGCTTCTTACGCTGTGGAGAGTTATCAGAGTTTATACCTAAAAGCACATTACCCCCTAGAATTTATGGTCGGTGTGATTAATAATTTTGGTGGTTTTTATCGAACAGAAGTTTATTTAATGGAGGCTAGAAATCAAGGAGCCATCGTAGAAGCGCCTTGTGTGAATACCAGCGAATATTTCACCACGATCATCGGAAAAACCATCTACCTCGGGTTTGTGCATTTAAAAGGATTTGAGCGAGATGCTGCGGAAAAAATCGTCAAAGCAAGAAGGAAAGACGGAAAATTTAAACACCTAGAAGATCTGCTGGAACGGGTGCCCCTCGCTATTGAGCAAATGCGAATGTTGACACGCATTGGGGCACTCCGTTTCACCAGTAAACGCAAGAAGGAATTGCTTTGGGATTTGCACATGTTGCACGAGGGAAAGAAGCAACAACCACAAGCACTACAACTCTTTAAGGTAG
Source organism: Saprospiraceae bacterium (assembly GCA_020631545.1). Classification (GTDB taxonomy): domain Bacteria; phylum Bacteroidota; class Bacteroidia; order Chitinophagales; family Saprospiraceae; genus JAHDHB01. Next base: position 3,083 of record JAHDHB010000470.1, read on the forward strand.
AACGAAAAAAGTACAAACTCCCCCCACTCGATCATTCGCCCTACGAAGATGCTTATGATGAACTTGAAATTCTAGGCTTCCCCCTCTCCTCCCCTTTCCAATTGGTGAAGCAGTTGCCCAAGCACTACGCCAAGGCTCAAGACTTGCCCAAACTTGTTAGTCGTGTAGCTTCCGTAGTCGGCTATCTAGTTTCTTCAAAACGAGTACGAACTAGCAAAGACGAGCTCATGTACTTCGGTAATTTCCTAGACGAAAATGGTCATTTTATAGATACCGTTCATTTTCCAGACTCCGCAAAGCGCTATCCGTTTCGTGGTAAGGGCTGCTATTTTATTACAGGGAAGGTCGTGGATGAATTTGGGCATTTGAGTATGGAAGTGGAGCGAATGGTGTTTTTGGAAATGGTGAATTTGCGGTGAGCTAATCCGATATTCTCTTATCAAAGAAAGAGATGTACTAAATTTTTCCCTAACTTCACCCCATGAACAATTCCACACAACAATTCCTACAAGATACAGGCGTAACTGTCCCCGTCATTTGCGGCCCCATGTACCCGGGTTCCAATCCTGAATTAATTGCAGCCGTATCGGAGGCGGGAGGATTAGGAATTGTGCAGCCCGTGACCTTGACTTACTTGTATGGGTTGGATTTTAGAGAAGGATTGCGCCAGATTAAAGCTTTGACAGACAAGCCTTTTGGGGTGAATTTTACCATTTTTGGTGGTGGAGGGAAAAAGTATTATGAGCAGATGAAGACTTGGATGGAAATTTCTATTGAGGAAGACGTCAAGTTTTTCCTGACCTCTCTTGGTAAACCGAATGCGATTGTCAAAAGAGCTAAGGAGCATGGGATTAAGGTTTATCATGACGTTCCGAATAAAAAAGTGGCGCTACAGATGCGCGATGCGGGAGTGGATGGCTTGAATTGTATCAATTGGAGAGGAGGAGGACAAACGGGAATTCAATCTGCCGAACAGTTTATAGACGAATTACAGGATTTGGGCTTGCCGCTTATCTGCGCTGGAGGAATTGGCAATACAACGGATTTTAATCATGCGCTAGATCTAGGCTATGCTGGTGTGCAAATGGGGACTCGCTTCCTTGCCACCAAGGAATGCCAAATCACTGACAGCTACAAGCAGGCCATTGTAGACGCCACAGAAGAAGATATTATCTGGACGAATAAAATTGCAGGGAATAATTCTTCGGTTATCAAAACGCCTGAGGTGATGAAGGGCGGACATCGGATTGGGCCTATTTTGAGCTATTTCCTAAAACAGCGAAGAACGAAGAAGTACGTTCGAATGTACTTGATGTACAATGGTTTGAAAAGATTCAAACGGACAACCTTCGAAGATGCTTACAAGTATTGGCAAGCAGGGAAAGGCGTGGGAAATATCAACTCCATTGAATCTGCGGGAGACGTGGTAAGGGAATTCCAAAAGGCTTTTGAAATAAGAAACACGATGTAAGCCTGCAAAACCAGAACCATCCTACGCTAGAAAAGGCGGTAGCCTTCAAGGTTCTATTGCAAGGGGTTTCAACTCCTTGGTTCGTTAAAATATTTTCTCCAAAAGCTTGTATCTTACATGATATCTATCTCCTAGTAAAAAAATCAGCTATGCCTACATCGACGCAAGAGATTCAATCCCATTTTATTCAATTAAACGATACGAATCTAAAACTTCATTACTTAGAAAGTGGTTTAAGACATAAATCCGATAAAGTTATTCTCCTTCTTCATGGTTGGCCAACTTCTTCGTACTTGTATCGAAAAATGATGGTTCCCTTAGCTAAATTCCATCGCGTGATAGCCATTGATTTGCCTGGATTTGGGCAATCAGATAAGAATTTGGAGGATTCCTTTAGTTTCCCCTATTATGCAAATGCGATACAAACGTTTATTGAGCAAAAAAACATTCAAAAAGTACATTTAGTCGTTCACGATCTTGGTGGGCCGATTGGACTTTGGTGGGCACAAAAGCATCGAAAAGTAGTTGCTAGTTATGTAATTCTGGACACTATTGTCTTCCCTGATTTTTCTTGGGGCGTGAAGTTATTCATGTTTATGACGATGCTGCCTTTTGTAAAAAAATGGTTGAGTAGCCCCAGCGGCATTGCATTCGCTATGAGATTCGGTATTTATAATAAAGCAGTGCTAACGCCTGAAGTGATGGCTGCTTATCAAGCTCCTTTCCAAGACAAAATGGCTAGAAAAGTACTCTTACGCAGTGTGCAACGCCTGAATCCTAAAGGGTTCAAAGATATTAGCGAAAGCTTAAAAGACATCACACAATCGACTTCTTTGATTTATGCTGAAAATGATAAAATCCTTCCTAAAGCGAAGGAAACCATGGAACGCATTTCCGCGATTTTACCACAAGCAAGTATGCATTCCATTCCTGAATGTGGACATTTTATGCAAGAAGAAAAACCTGATGAAATTGTAAAAATCATGCTACGATTTTATGCTGGTTTGCTTGATAAATAAACCGCAAAAAAGCATCGAATGCTCTTCTGTAATCCCTAAGGTGGCAAAGCCAATATCATGTAGAGAGTAGATGGTATAGAGAAGAAGGATTGTCCGTCATAACGAACTGATTTTTCTTCGAAAAATCAAAAAATCCTTCTACTCCCAATTAGTATC
>JAHDHB010000471.1 GCA_020631545.1 Saprospiraceae bacterium
GAAACTCGCATAAGCCGCAGCGCTTAACATATTGCTGCCACCATCTGCGTACCGCGTAGCGCTCCCCTTATCATCACGAACAGATTGCACAAGATTCCACTTGTAGGCATTCGAAAATACTCGATTATAGCTGGCTTCCAAACCGTATAAAAACTTCAATTTGTTCGGTAAAATATCTTTGGATAAATCCGCATTAAAGGAATAAACGTGAACATCTTCTTCTTGAACAGTACGCCATTCATTATCAAAACGCCTAGTGATTCTATCCTCATCAATGCTCTGAACTGCTGCAAGGAATTTAGCTGTATTAAAAAACCTTCCCTTATTTTTAATCTCCGTTAGCAAGGAAACCAAAATCCTATCTTGCGGGCCATAACTCCATTCGCCAAACTTAAAACTTTTGGTAGGAATGCCGTTTAAGGTATCAAGAGTTCCTTCCGTAAGTTGGTCATACCTTGGTACATCCGATGTTGTTGAATACTGTAAATTTAGGACAAATTTTAAGCTATCTTTTGGCTGAAAAAGCACTTTTTGTACCAAGTCAAGTTGGCGATATGCCGTACCAACTTGTATTCGAGGATTCGAATTTTGATAAACGGTATCCTTGCCATTTTCAAACGCGGCAAAATAGTTTCTATCGCCAAAATTATCCGATAAATGCTTTCCTTTTCGGCTGCCTGTGCGCAAGTTATCAAATTCAGAGAAAGAGAAGCTGGTTAGAGAACCCCATTTTTTGCCCCCGATATTAAAATCCCAATGCCCTGTTTTCTCTAAATTCGCCGTAGAGAATCGGGTATAGGCATTTAAGCCCCATTTTTTATCGCCCTTGTAAACACGTTGAGGATCACGAGTATAGAAATGCATGACGCCGCCAAGGGCATCGCTACCATACATCACAGAAGCCGGCCCATAAATGACCTCCGTTCGGTCTAAAATAGAATTATCGATGCTAATGACATTCTGCAAGTGACCATTTCTATAAATAGCATTGTTCATCCGCACACCATCTAGAACGATCAGCAGTTTATTGGCTTCAAAGCCGCGAATAACTGGACTTCCTCCTCCCATTTGGCTTTTTTGGACAAAAATATTTGCAGTGCTGGCCAGCATATCAGCAGAGGTTTGTGGATTTTTAAACGCTATATCCTCAGAACTAATAGCTTCCACCATTGATGGAATATCTTCCGAGCGTTCAGCAAACTTCGAATTGGCACGAATGACCAGCTCACCAAGCTTCACTGCCGCTAATTCCATATAAACTAGATTACCGTTTGCGCGGATGTCTTTTACTGAAAAAGTATGTTTTTTGTAAGTAGGAAATTCAAAGTGGAGAGAATCCTCTGCATTCAACGCAGCTATATCTACCTGCCCCTTGCTATCAGAAACGGAGGCGAAGGATTTGTCTGTTTTATAAACAGTTACCCCAGGTAAGGGAGCATCTATTTGCTTATCTATTATAGTAATAAGATTAGGATCAACCGTAGTAGGAAGAGCAGATACAGTATCCGACAAAAAAAGAAGGAAAAGATAAATTAGACTAGTGACAATATTCCATCCCGCGACCTTCATACTATATTGTTTTTCAATGACTTTCAGTTCCTAAAACAGCAGCGCTGCTAATTTATGAGTAGACGAACTGAACGTTTTTTGTCCTAATCCGCTATAACGTTTTGCCAAAATTAGACAAACGTTTACTCCTAGTTCTCAATTGGCTTATGTTTAGAAGCCTAACAAGTTCTTTTTGGGGGATGAAGCCTAAACAACTCAAAACTTATTGCTTCGGCAACGTTATTCTGAACGTTGTTCCTTTATTTATTACGGAACTTTTAACAAAAATCTTGCCAGAGTGATAATTTTCTATAATACGCTTAGTCAGGGACAAACCTAGCCCCCACCCTCTTTTTTTAGTAGTAAAACCTGGCTCAAAAACCGTTTTTTGTTTGGAGGAAGGGATCCCCTTTCCCGTATCTGAAATATCAATATAGACAAACTGCTTGTCTTCGAAAAAATCACCACTTATAGTCCCTTCGTGGCCTAAGGCATCCAAGGCATTTTTAAGTAAATTCTCAATCACCCAGTCAAATAAGGGGGGATTGATGTTGACCATGATAGCTTCGTCACTTTCTTCAGGCATCACAAATTTCACTTTCTTTGCTGCCCTACGCTTCATATAGACAAAGTTCTTATTCAGTTGTTCGTATAAATTACAAGGCTCCAAGGAAGGTATAGAACCTATTTTGGAAAAACGCTCAGCGACTAACTCCAAGCGGCCTAGGTCTTTACGAAATTCGACTAAAATCTGTTGGGTTTCCTCATCGTCTTCTGTAGACATTTTTAAGTATTCCAACCAAGCCACTAGGGAAGAAAGCGGAGTACCTAACTGGTGCGCAGTCTCCTTGGCCAAGCCTACCCATACTCGGTTTTGTTCTGCGCTTCGCGCTTCGCTAAACGCCCAATAGCCCACTCCAAAAAACAGCAAAATCAGGGCTGCTTGGAAATACGGAAAATAGGTAAGCAAGGTGAGAAGTGTGGTATTTTTATGATAGACTTTTTGTTGGATACCGGGATAAGGTTCAATGACAATTGGCGGATGTGCCTTTTTCATGATGGCCAACTGTCGCTTAAGATAGGTGGTGTCGTTTTCTTTTTTGGGATCGAGGTTGATGGAACTTTCAATAGCATCCCCTGCATCGGTCAATATCGCTGGGATATCTTTATTGTCAAACAAAATATCTCCTGCCATCGCAATATTTCCATCATTGGCACCAGTGTTCATGATAGACTGCGCCCAAAGCTCTACACGATAGCGCTCCGATTCAGCAAGTTTGTCCGCTAGCTTGTCGGTATAAACAAGCGATAAAACAATGATAATCAATACCGCTAAGATTAAGACAATTTGCCAACGTGATTTTCGTTCGTATATATCCATTTAGGTAAATTGAGAATGGTGCAGAGTAGGATATACTTTGCTCAATTTTGACGGGAATCCCCCTCTTCCATCAGGGCAACCATAATGGATTGCTCCTCCTCAGGTTTTTAGATTCCAGTTTTTAGCTAAACCATCTTGACCGCATCAATCGATTACTCGTAATTCCTAATTCGTCATTCTTAACTCAAATCAATTAATTTCTACATCCAATTCGGGGTCGTATTCTTCGTCGGGGATTTCTTCATCTTCTACTTCATCTTTAGGGGCTGGTTTTTCGAGAATGTTTGTTATCCGACTGCCAAAGCCTTTATTGGAATTCGTACTTCCTAGAGGTTCCTCTATGCTTTCGGGCGTGCTTTCTTCACCACTAGAAGCGCCCTCGTCCTTCAGTTCTTCGGGTTCTACTAGTGCTTTTTCCCCAAATTCGAGGTTGATATCGCTCCTGATTTTGGAGAAAGAACGCTCTAACGTAGCAATAGTTGTATTATAGTTGCGCTTACCGCTTTTATAGTCATAGTCATCAAGATCCCCAGTTACGTTGAAATACATATTCCAGAATCCTTTCTTCTTGGCCTTTTTCGGTTTCTGCTTAGGGTTGTGTCGCTTGAATTTATTCCATAAAATTTGCCCTGCATTTACTTTTATCAAGTAGTTCATATCTCCTTCAAAAGCATGACTCCCAGACAAGGAAAGATTTAAGGCATTACTCTGAATAAACATAGTAGGAATGTAAAACTTCCCTTTTCGAATCCCAAACTGCCCCTTAGTATTGGTGAATTTAATGGCCATTAAGTCCTTCATTTTCACGAAAGAAGAAAGATCTTCTAGTAAATCGAAGTCATTCAATTCCCCATTTGAAAAATCCATATCAGCAATGGTGTATAGCTTATTTTGCAAGAAATTGCCGTCTTCGTCCCAATAGGCTTTCACCTTGATTTTAGCATCTAATTTCCCTTTCAATTTCTTGTCGGTCAAGTATTCTTGTCCAAAATTTTCGCATTGGCGGAAAAATTCGGAGGCATCGATTTGATCACAATAAACCTTAGTTTCCATCCAAGGTTTTTCGTTCAGATAAGCCTTGGCATCCATTCGGATATCTCCTTTCATGGTGTTGAACCCTAGATTTTGAACCGTAACAACGTTATTTTCAACGCTTACCTTCCCCTGAAAGTCTCGACCATCAATTTCGCGGTAATTAAATTTATCGACTTGTGCTTGAAAAGTACCATCTAAGAAGTTGACAAAGTTTTCTGATTCTTTTACGCCATCGACTTCACCTTCTGCTGCTGTCGTTTCTACTTCTTCCTCGGGCGGCGATAATTCGAACAGTCTATCAAAATCAATATTTTTAGCTTTTAAGGCTAAATCAAATTCCAACTTCGCATCCTTAGAGTTTATGGAATCTGAAAGTAAAACGGGAATCAGGTTTTTCGCTGTACCATCAAGTGTAATATCATTATCTACACCTGTAAAATGAACGTTTTCAACGGTAAAATTATTGCCGTCCATCCTCAATTTTCCTTCCTCAATATAGACTTTCTTGCCTTTCAGGTTCAGCATAGCACCCTCAAATTCCATCTCGCCCTTAGCCTTGACACGGTATACTTGGTTAGGGTCTACCATATATTTGTAGGGCCCAGAAAGATTTAAGTCGGTAAACCGAATCATACCATCGCCATCGGTTACAAAATCCTCTCCTGCTAGACCATAGACCGCAGTCAAGGGAATATTTCCAGAAAAGTTGAAGTTAATATCAAGATCATCTAAATTGGTTGCTTTCACACTCAATTCTAGAGGTTCCTTGCGCAGCATTCCTTTGAAATTGGCGATTTCAAAAACGGCATCTTTATTATAGCCTGATTTTCCATTTTCAAAGACAGCATCAAAAGACACATCTTTTATCGGATAATCCAAACGAGGACTATTGATTTTCCCATTTTTTAGGCCAAATTGAAAATCAATGGAAGGATTTTGCCTTGCAGAGTAACGTCCATCCACATCCGCATTTAAATAAAAGGTACCTTGACTGTCAAAATCACCGATTTGCTCCTTGTAACTAGCGGGCAATAAGCTAATAACGGAGCTAAGGCTACAATCTTCACTCCTTAGTTTCAAGCCAAAATCGGTATGTTTGGACATCGAAACGACTTCACCATCTACTTTAAAAGTATTATCTTCTACTTCTAGTTCTACTTCTTTAAAAAGGTACTTGCCGGTTTCTAGATTTACGTCAATATTTGCTTTGTAATCCAAGGCTGTCCCAGCCATAAAACGTTCACCGCCCATATCCACAAAGCCAGCATACATACTTGCATGAGAGGTCATTGCAAATTGTTTACTCGAAAATTCTCCTGCTATTTCGGCATCTTCTATACGCACCGCTACTTCGGTTTCCTTTTGCTCATCAATATAAATTAGCTCAATATCGTTTAGGCTTGCTTGCTTTAGCTCTAGGGCAAAGTCGGAACCCGATGTTTCTGCTTGTTCCTCAGAGGAAAGGGCGATGTCTGCGCTACTTTTCCCATTTTTATCAATAAAAACAAATAAAGCTCCGTCATCAATTTCAATACTTTTAATGACAAACTTTTGGCTAAAAACACTCATCGTTCCAAACTTGAGTGCTAGGTTATCGGCTTCTAGCAACATTCCGCTTCCTTTTGTGGCTCCAGGCAATTGAGCGCCTTTGAGATTAATGGAAGCGTCTGGAAAATCTGCTAGTAAAGAGAGTTGTATGCTTTCGACCTTTAGTTCCGTTTTGAGACTACGGTTCAACTCGGTCAGGAATAATTC
>JAHDHB010000472.1 GCA_020631545.1 Saprospiraceae bacterium
TTCAAGTAAAACCATTGAACACTTTATAAAAAATTAAAACCGACCGGCCCTGCCCTAAGTGCATCACCACATAGGAGATGCCTTCCTCATTTTTTCAATCGATTTCCTTCACACAAAAGCCTAGCCGCTCCAAATCCTCCCAAAAACTAGGGTAGGATTTCCCTACCACAAGCGGATCCTCTACGATCACCTCTCCTAGAGGCATAGCTAGCGGAGCTAAACACATAGCCATACGATGATCATGGTATGTTTTAAATACAGGAATTGTTGATTGCCGAGAAGCCTTCCCCATACTAGAGTGCGCATGGTCATGGATATGGCGCTGCGAAGAATCCGGCATTTTCTTAAACGTAACGCCCACCTTCCCCAACTCTTTACCTAAGGCAGCCACACGATCCGTCTCCTTGATATAAAGCGTTTCTAAGCCGCGAAATACGCCAAACCACCCTACCCCAGCACAAGCGACGGCGACGGCTTGCGCCAAATCAGGACAGGTCATAAAATCGCGCTCAAACATATTATCTGTGCGATCCTCTTTCGAAAGTCGAACCCCCTGTTGAGTAATGGTCGTTTCAATCCCAAACGACTCCATCATATCCATAAGCACAGCATCTCCTTGTAAACTCTCACCAAATAAGCCCAGTAATTCCAAATCTACATGCTCCGCAAAAGCTGCTAACTCATAGTAATAGGAAGCCGCAGACCAATCCGCTTCTACGATAAAATCTTTTGCTACGTAGGCTTTTGAAGAGACCTTTATCGTCTGCCCTTCCCAAGTGGCACGCACACCAAAGTATTTCATGATGGAAAGCGTCATTTGGATATAAGGACGTGATACAATCCGACCTTCTAAGGTCAATTCTAAGCCATTGGGCAAGGCTGGTGCCACCAATAAAAGTGCTGAAATAAACTGGCTACTGACATTCGCAGAAATGCTTATTTTATTGTTTTTTCCAAGTCCCTTAGGCGGATGGATTTTTAGCGGCGGAAAACCTTCTTTTTCTAGATATTCAATCTCCGCCCCTAGTTCTTTTAAGCCATCTACTAATAAACCGATAGGACGCTGTTTCATCCGCTCAGACCCCGTAAGCACTTGTGTTCCCTCTTGTAAAGCAAGATAAGCTGTTAGAAAACGAAAAGTCGTTCCCGCTGGTCCAGCATCCAATGCCGTCTCTTGACTAGCAAGCAACTTTACAAGGGTTTGAGTATCTTTCGCCTCGGACAAATTTTGAATAGCAAAGTTCTCTTCGCACAAAGCTCGAATAATCAACACACGATTACTAATACTTTTAGAACCTTCAAGCTTGATGGTTCCTTCTAACCGTTTATCTTCTTTCGTAATGGAGTAACGCAAATTTTTAAATTGTAGGGTGATGAATTATGGGGTAATCGAAGCGAGGTAATGCTCTTCCTTCGCCGTCGCTATTACAGCAAATCGCAGTAATACAGCAGCGCTTCCCTTATCAAATCCTCTGTACAAGTTTGGTCATAAACGGCAACACCTTCTTCTTTTAACAAAGAAAAATTGATACTACCACCAACATTTTTCTTGTCTTGCTTCATGATGTAAATCATATCTTCTACAGCATCCTTCGGGAAAGGATATTTATCAAAATGATGCAAAATAAAGGCCGTAATCCGACGAACGGCAACCCTAGGCAAAACGAAGGTTTTATTGGACAAATAAGCTTCACAAATCATCCCTACCGCTATCGCCTCTCCATGCCTCAAGGGCAGTTGAGAACTATGCGAATAACTTTCTACAGCATGGCCAATGGTGTGCCCAAAATTTAGGATCTTGCGAATTCCTTTTTCGTAGGGGTCCTGTTCTACTATTCGTTGTTTTATACGCAATGAAGGAGGAATCAAAGCCCGCCAATTAACCTGTTTTAGCTTCTTTATCGCTTGCATCTGTTCCCACATGCCATAATCAGCGATCAGTGCGTGCTTGATAATTTCGGCAAACCCGCTTCTCAACTCTCGTTCAGGTAGGCTCTTAAGAAATGGAGGATAAATATAAACCGCCTTAGGATCTAAAAACAACCCAACATTATTTTTTATGCCTTCAAAATCAATACCTAGCTTTCCACCTACAGAAGCATCTACTTGCGAAAGTAAAGTCGTCGGAATTTGATAGAAATCAATGCCTCGCTTAAACGTACCTGCACAAAATCCGCCCATATCACCTATCACGCCGCCGCCGAGATTGAAAAGAGCAGACTTCCGATCAGCACCACACTTCCCCATCGCTTGCCAGATTTTCACACAAGTCTCAATCGTTTTATGCTCTTCACCCGATTTTATTTCGATGACTTCAAAATCTTTGTAGTCCACCTGTTCCAAAAACTTAGGCAAACAATCCTGCTTAGTATTTTCATCGACCAATATCATCACCTTAGAGTAAGGCGTGCCCCTAGTCAAAATATTTCGGACTACCCCCCAAATCTCATCATCTCCTAGGATTATCTGATAATTTTTTAAATTAAACGACTGCATTCTCTTTTTTTTGTATCCAACACAGCAAAGCTGCTAAATTTAGTTTCTCACCACCAAAATTCTGCGCAAAAATGGTAAAATACTCTTGGGCAACTAAGCATTGCCACTTGCCAAATTTTCGACAAAACTTCGCAGATTACCCTAACAAAACAAAAACTTAATAATCAATACTATAAAGCACATCTCACATCATACATCTCTTAATCAAGAAGTTCTCCAGCCTTATTATAAACCTTTTCGCTCTTCTTCACGCCCTTTTCATAAACAGAATCCATCCAAAGCTGACCATTTTCATACCAACGCCGCTGCTGCCCATCAAGATCCCCCATATCATAGTACTCTTCCACCTGTTTCTGTCCATTCTTATAGTAAATTTCTAATTTGCCGTGCGCTTTTCCATCCTTAAACGAAAAATCGCGTTCTTTTTTACCATTTCCAAAATAGCCTCTCATCGATTCCATGATTCCATCAGTAATGGTGTACTCCATATAACTCGTTACACCCTTCCCTTTTGCAGCTTGTACCGCATCCCCTGTATAAACATCGTCCCCTTTATAATAAATGCGATTACGATTAACATCTCGCTGTACCCTTAAGGTTCTCAAATCCACTAAAGACTCCGTAGGCATTTTTCCATTAGCCAGTTTTCCCTTTCCACCGCCTTTTTCTATCTTTTCAATTTCCTCAACAGAAGGATCACCACTAGGGGAAGCACAAGACCAAACCACCATAGAGACGAAGAACATAAAAAGGCACCAATAGCTAAACTGCAATATTTTTTTCATAATAAACACATTTATTAGTGTCGTGTCAAGTTAAAAGTGACTAGTAGCTTTTGGGAGATTTTTCATTAGGCAAAGAAAAAATTCTTTGCATCTCCGATACCTATCGGGGAGCTCCAGAATTTTTTTTGACGTATAATGAAAAAACAACCAAAAGATGCTGACATTTTTAACTTGATACCACACAAGGTAGTAGACAAATTTAAAAACGAACCAAAAGCATTTTCAGACTTCCTAACTACGCAAGTCACTGTCATAATCACTAGATTTTTACCAAGGATTCCACACTCCAAGCCAATGGCCGATCAGCAAATAACAATTTGACCTTACGCCATGTCTCCTTGAATAAATCAGAATCCCGATAAGCATTCAAATGCTCTTCACTTTCCCACCAACTATAGGTAAATAGGACATTCGAAGGCGCCACCCCTCTTAGCAGCTCCAAAGAAAGACAGCCCTCTGCATGGCGTATTCGATGTTGATTCGTTTCAAATATATCGAGAAAATCAGCTACACTTTCTTCCCGAAAAGTCAGTTTTACAATCCGTTTAATCATTTTTTACGTTTGTAAACCAAATATCAAGAATAAAGTTGAGAATGATGCAACCAAGATGAATATTTTTTAAGGTAGGAAGGCTTTTGCCGCTTTCGAAATATCGATCATGAGCATTTTAACCGTAAACAAAAGCCCGTATTGAGAGGGCAACCACTAGGGATTGCCCTCCAAGAAAGTGAATGTACTCAAGCTTGTTAAGCCATAAAGACTACTATTTCCACAAAAGTTTCCAAGAATATAACCGTTCTTAAAACTTATTTTTTTTTTGAAAAACGCTTGATTTTATCAAAAACTACAATAGTTCAACACAAAAAATCGCTTATAAAGTAAATACGTCACAAAATGCCCCATATTTAGACTTGAAAAAAATCAAACTTTTTCTTAAATAAAAAGACTATTCTAGAGGACTATTTTTCGATAATAGGTATCCGAATACCTAAAGCTCTTTAAGCCTAGAACATCCATATAGATAAGTTATGAAATGCACAAAAGACGGTACTTTCAGTTGCACAAAAAAAACAAAAATGAGCCATAAAATACCTTCGACTCTTTGCGTAAAATCGAAAATTTGTTAACTTTAAGAACAAGGGACAACTATTCCTTGCTTTTTCCCCAGTTTCCTTACAACATAATCAATAATCTTGTCACGACTCAAATATATATCGTCAGCAGTTCGAACCAAGGGATTTGTACTCTACCTTAGTACATCTGTCTCTTTCCTTGGTTTAGCCTTCCGACCAGCCGCACCGCTGCCTACAAGCCCAACTGCCCAAACAGAAAGCTATTGTCCGCCTACGGATGGTTGTGAGCCGAGTTATCCTATTCAAGAAATCCAAAATTTTGGAATAGCGGGCAGTCCTTTAGATGACGGCTTGGCAAAGTTGGAGTTTTGTTATCCTGAAGTGGAGACGAAAGCTATAAAAGTCGAAAAAAAGGCCACTCCTCCTCCACCGCCGCCTACTGCCCCTAAAGCCGCAGTCGCCCAATTGGTATCGAAAAAGCCTAAAGAACGACGAGCGAAAAAACACATCCCAACCATTGACCAAACGGATTTTACCTATAGAGATTTTGACGTATTCCTTCGTGGATTCAAACTAGAAGAAGTCCTAGAAGTCTGGATTCGAAAAAAAGGCTCTCTTGAATACCAGTATGTTAAGAGCTATCCTTTTTGCCAATTCTCTGGAAGAATGGGGCCAAAACGGATGCGTGGTGATTTGCAGATTCCAGAAGGCTTTTACTACATCAATCGCTTCAATCCTAAGAGCAAGTACCACTTATCCTTAGGCTTAAACTATCCGAATACCTCTGATAGGATTTTGGGCAATAAGCGAATGCTTGGTGGAGATATCTTTATACATGGTGGTTGTGCTACTATCGGCTGTATTCCTATCACGGATTTCTATATCGAAGAATTATATGCTTTAGTCAGTGAAGCGACTCAAGGAGGACAGAAGAAAATACCCGTGCATATCTTCCCTGCCAAAATGGAAGCTTATACCATGAGTAAACTGAACGAAGGCTACCCTCAGCATAAATTCTTCTGGGCCAGCCTACTAGATGGCTATCAGCATTTCGAAAAAACACATCAAGTTCCTAAAATCAAAGTCAACCGATGGGGACGATACGAGGTTAGAAGCTGATGAGGAATTACGAGTTTGGAATTACGAATTAGGAGTTGCTTGTACGTTTGCTCCTTTTTTCTATGAAAAACGCCCTACTTTCTGATGGAAGTAGGGCGTTTTTCAATAGGAATCCCTATTTCCTAGAAAAACATGCTCCATTTTTCATTTCTTTTGCATTATTGCTAATTTGTTCTTATTTTTTACCAGCCCCTTAAGCTGGCAGAGCCAGAATACAAAAAAATGTGTTTAGCTTAT
>JAHDHB010000473.1 GCA_020631545.1 Saprospiraceae bacterium
CGTAGCTATTAAAAAATAAATTCAAATTGAAGTGGGCTAGTACCACTAATTTTTAGATGCTCAACTAAAAAAGAAGTAAGGGCTATGAGAACTTTAATGCCTGAGATATTTGCTTAGAATTTTTAACGTTTAAAGTTCTATTATTCCATAGCCCCTACGCTTAATTATTACCAAGAGGAACTCATTAGTTGTTGTGAATCCAAAAAATGTTTTGTTATAAATTAGTAAAGCTCGTTTTCTATTAATTATGAGCAGTAGTACTAGTAAATGCTTGGATGATGATGACCGTCCCCCCTTTCAAGTGACTTAGCTCATAACGCTTCGAATTCAAAAGGGACAAAAAGACAGTTGAATAATCAATAAACTGGAGGATGCTCTTTTTCATAGTTTTGCTATTGTTTAGGAGGAGAGTCATTAGAATTTAGCCACCTTACCTTGCGCCTGATAGATGTAAACAGCAGGCGTTCGCCTCAATATTCATTAGGTATGTCCTTTTCAGTCGAAAAAGGTTAACCACAAATCCATTTTTTTTTTGAAAAAAGTAAAATTCTTTTTACGGCCTAGGTAAGTAGCTGTAAGTCAATGTTTTATTTGTGAAGGTGAAATAATGAACTTTGGCGAAGCAAGATGCTGCTGCAATGATTTTCAACCTCTTGTTCGCTGAATAAAGGACAAAAAAAAACTCCTGACTTTTCAGGAGTTACTAAACCGTAATATATACCGCCAATAGCTGTCGTAGCTATTAAAAAATAAATTCAAAATTGAAGTGGACTAGACGCTCAGGAATAACTCCTAATTCCTCACTCGTAATTCGTAATTCTAATAAACAAAAGAAAGGTAAGAGCGAGGAAAACCGTAAAGCCCGATATAATTGCCCTAGAATATTAAACTTAAGTTCTTATTCCACAGCTCCTACCTTCTTAATTCATTACCTAATGAGGAAATCATTAGTTATTAACCCAAAAACCTTTTTTGTGTCACTATAGACACGAATGAATGCTTGTACTGCCCTTGTAACAAGCGTTGTAGTGTTTTGTCATTAGTCTCTTCATTGCTTAGTTCGTTTCTTTAGCAGAAGCGAACGTTCCCCCCTGTTTTCATTAGGTATGTCCTTTTAAGAGGGAAAAGGTTAACCGCAAAACCGTTTTTTTTTGAAAAAAAAGTAAAATTATTTTTTAAACTCAGTTAAGTTGCTTTAATACAGGTAGTTGTGATTGCTTTTTTTTAAGAAAAAAGATTAAACATAACCAGCTTTCCGAGGCAGCATTTACCTCAATAATTCCAATTTCATGATCTTTAAGACGTACTATTGTTTTAAAGCTAAGACTAATTAGTCGTCAGGCTAGAGCTTCCCCATCAGGCCATCGCCACACTGTGTCCTGACGACACTGCTCTTTGCTGCTGTTTTTCTTTTATCTATCGACTAATATAACGCCTTGTTTTACAGGGTGATGCAGCCCCGATAGCAGTGGTAGGCGGTGCGCTGTAGCTGCTATGAAGCAGGGAGTACAGGTAGCTGACGTTTAGGAAGATGCCTGTACGACCATGCTGAATGCTGCTACAGCGTGGCGACTACAAACGGATAGCGGGAAAAGCTGCCCCCCCCCAAAAAAAACAACTAAAGGGTTTATTTACAAAGAATTAGCAATTGAGTTCAGATCGAAAAATCATTCCCAGAAAAACCAATAGGGGCAAAAAAAAACTCCTGACTTTTCAGGAGTTTACTAAACCGTAATATATACCGCCAATAGCTGTCGTAGCTATTAAAAAATAAATTCAAAATTGAAGTGGACTAGACGCTCAGGAATAACTCCTAATTCCTCACTCGTAATTCGTAATTCTAATAAACAAAAGAAAGGTAAGAGCGAGGAAAACCGTAAAGCCCGATATAATTGCCCTAGAATATTAAACTTAAGTTCTTATTCCGCAGCTCCTACCTTCTTAATTTATTACTAGTTGTTAATCCAAAAACCTTGTTCAGTTTTGTTTTTGTTAGACACTAGTCTAAGCTTGTATTGCCCGGGCAACAAGCCTTTAATACTGTTGTTTTTCAATTCAGAAAGAGAGGATTGAAAAACGATACGTTCGTTCAAATCAACAACTTGTACTTGTACCAGCTCTTGGTTTTCAGCAAAAGCGTCCTCATTTATAATCAAAGCTTGATTATTTCCGTAACCCTGAATGATGATAACAGTTCCTCCAGGAGGAGGACAAGTTGTCCAATTTGGGCTAGCATTTAAAAACCCAAGTAGAGAAACAGATAACAAAATAAATAGAAGGATACTCTTTTTCATAGTTGTAAGATTGTGCAAACAATTTACGAATAGCTGAATTGAAAGCGTACCAAATTGTAAGTAGTAGTCATTAGAAGTTAGTCTCATTAATCTACATTCAATTCTGTTAGAAGTAGCGAGCGTTCTCTTCATTTTTCATAAGGTATGTCCTTTTAAGAAGGAAAAGGTTAACTCGGGAATCGACTTTTTTTAAAAAAAAATGAAAAAATGATTTTTAGTGACGGTATTGAATTGAAAAGGAGAGGGTTAAGGGAGTAATTTTTTTTTGAAAAAAATGTTCTTTTTACATAGTGTCTGAACGAAAATGGGATTTTACCATCGCTAGTCATCGGTTGAAGGCGAAACGCAATGGTCATCCCGCATTCAACTGACGACGCTTCACTCCTTTTTTACCCAAAAAACGCCTAATTCTTTCTTCTCCCATCAAAATGGAGGAGGAGCAGGAATTTAGGTTCATAGTTGATTATCTTTGAGCAATTCTTAATTTCGAATCGAATAATTTATGCCAAGAATAATTGAAATCAAAGCTAAGGATGTGGATGCAGGTCATGTGCGTCGTGTATTGCACAGTCATAATGCAGCTTCTGTAGGAAAAGATCATCAAGTAGATACCTATTTTAAAGTAAAGACTGGTCGACTAAAACTGCGTGAAGGGAATATTGAAAACATGCTTATCCATTATCATCGACATAACCAAAAAGGACCCAAGAAATCGGAAGTGACCCTGTACAAGCCCAATCCAGATGAAAATCTTAAAGCCTTGCTAACCAAAGCGCTTGGCGTAATGGCGGTGGTGGATAAGCATCGCGAAATTTATTTCGTTGAGAATGTGAAGTTTCATATTGATGTCGTGAAAGGCCTCGGCCATTTTGTTGAAATCGAAGCTATTGATGATACTGACGTAATTGGTCTGGATAAATTGCAAGACCAATGTGAATATTTTATGCAATTATTTAACATCAAAGAGGAGCAATTAATCGCAACATCTTATAGTGATATGGTGTAGTTGGGTGTGAGTGTGAGTGATGGAGTGTGTGTTTTGTGAGTGCTTAATTTCTGGTAAAATTTTTACTGGATATAAAATGGCTAAGTAATGAATAGAAAATCACTACTTAGCCATTTTTACCAATGATCTAAACGGGATGATGCTTAATGCGTAATCGCCATTTGCTTCGTAATTTGTTGGTCTCCTGTTTTTAAGGTATATAAGTATAAGCCAGCAGGTAATGCGCCAACCTTGAATTCTACTTGGTGTGTGCCTTTGATTTGTTGTTCGTCTACAACCAAATTATGGAGTAAACGGCCTGCAATATCCGTAACTTGAAGATTTACAACTGCATCTTCCTCCAAGGTATACGTGATCATAGTTGACTTCGTGAAAGGATTAGGGAAATTCGTTAGTTGATTTCCAGCTATTTCTTCTTGGTTGGAGTTGTCTAATCGGACTTCATTTCTACAAGCATATGGACGGTTAAAGGCTTCAGTACCATCCGTATGATTGTCAGGATTTCCTTGGTTAGCGCTTACGCCAAGTCCACGTCTAGCAAAAGCTTTCCAAATTATACAGTAATTAGCACCATTATATAGTGCAGCATCGGCAGCCAAGATAGCATCCCTCCCATCTATAAAACCAGGAGAACAGCCTTGTAATTTGAGCGCTTCTGTGACGAGATTTAAGGCAATATTATTTCCTCCACTACCATTGTAAAAGTCATCATCAAAACCATGATAGTTAATCAAGCCCCATGTCATTTCCCATAGCATAGTAGCCCATACGGAACCAATGTAATGCGAAGAGGATGAGTTTTTAATGTCATCATAGGTCTGCGGATTCACTGTCATATTCGTACTGTATGGATATGGACGAATGCCATTCCCGTTAGGTCCTTGGTTAAAAAGATACGTTCCTACGCCTCTAGCATCAGCACCACTGTCATTAGCATCCATCGTAAGCATTAATCCATACCAATCACTCCAGCCTTCGCCCATTTGCTCTTCATTAAAAAGGCAATAAGGGTTGTTTGCACCTCCTGTAAGACGTGTAGAGATGCCGTGGCCATATTCATGTACAATCACTAAATTATCTATATCACCGTCCTGTGCCCCGCAGATATACATTTGCATCCTAGGATTATTGCCTTCCGTTACAATTGTGAAATTGGCGTTACAAGTACCGCTAGCATCTTGAGCCTCTGCATTTACACCATCACCACCTACACCACCATTTCCATAGTTATTTTCTTGAAAATTGCCGCTAGCCTCATCAAAACCATATTGATAGATGACATCATGAATAATATTGTTCCAGTAGAAAAGGTTGGTAATGACGGCATCTTCCGACTGATCAGCATTTGAATAGGTTGTATTTATAGGAAAATTGAATTTTAGGCCAGAGGCGGTAGGACTGTACCCTGGATTGTCACCATCTTCATAAGCGTGAACGTTATTCCCCCTTGTGATAAAGTATTCTGCTCCAGTAGCGCCATTGGTATCGTGCCAGCCATAAGGAGAAGCCGTAAAGTCATAAGGGTAGTACTCCATGGTACGAGAGCCATAATAAGGACTTTCTAAAGGCATAGCGTATACTTTGTAGCCCCATGATCTTGTTGGTTCTTCCATTTTTTCTTCTTGAGCAATTTCCGTTTTGCTAGGAATAATGTCTTGCTCGGTAATGGTTGGTGCTGCATGGTGAGCGTGGTTGTGGTGGACGTGGCTTTCATCCTTTCCCCAGTCACAGGTAATGACGCGATTTATCTTTTTTAGGAGATCACCAGTTTCGGCATCTACGATAAATTCCCACCAATTTTGGTCATTGAGTTCTTGGATAGAAAAATTCCATGCTAAGCGAAGATCGCCATTATTCGTTGGATAATAAACCAATTTTGTAGGAATGTCCGAAAGTGAAATGTTGCCTGCACTAATGACCATTTCCATTTGAGGCCCCTTGTCTTGGCTAACGATTTTTAATTTACCCGTAGCGCCATATTTCATTTTATTGGCTATGGCTTTAACCGCTTGTATTGAGGTTAGTACAGGAGAGGATACCTTGGTTTTACTCGCTAAATCAGGGATTAACTGGTTATTTACTCTTACAACCTTTCCAGATGATTCGGTGTGGAGACTAGCGGCAGCACCAAAAACCTCAATGCCGTTTATACGCTGTTGGTAATAACTATGCGTTATACCACTTGTGCTACTTAAGTGTTCATCTTTTTTAAGAATATCATCTAAGTCTGTTGCTACAAGCTTAGTGTTTTTCTTCATGAATTCGGATTTTGCCAAATCAAGACGGGATGACGATTGGGCTTGGATGGAGGAACTAAAAATAATCCCCATCAAAAAAACAAGTAATTTCGTTTTCATAATGATGTAACTTTTTATTTTGCCTA
>JAHDHB010000474.1 GCA_020631545.1 Saprospiraceae bacterium
AATATGCCTGAAATATTCTCATCCCTCCTCTTCTCTTTCCCTTGTATATCAATGCCCTTTTTTATATCTTTACTACAATAAAAAGCAAGTACATTTTGCGCATCAGTCTACTACCATGAAAAAATTACCAATCGGAATACAAACATTCAGTACAATCATAGAAGAAGGTGCCGCTTATGTGGACAAGACGAAAATAGCACTCAAACTAATCGAGCGGGGGAGATATTACTTCCTCTCTCGTCCACGTCGATTCGGCAAGAGCTTATTTATAAGTACATTGAAGGAAATTTTCGAAGGAAATGAGACCCTTTTTAAGGGCTTGTATATAGATGGGAAATGGGATTTTAGTCAGACAAACCCTGTGATTCATATCAGTTTTGGTGCTGGAGGGGCTAAGAGTATAGAAGAGCTTCACCACAATATGAGGCGGATATTGAAACGGTCAGAAAAATCACTGGGGCTAAAAATTGAGGAGTCGCTTCTTCCCAATAATATTTTTGAGGAGTTGATAACAGCGGCGCATGATAAAACTGGCCAAAAAGTAGTCATCCTTATTGATGAGTACGATAAGCCCATTCTAGACAACATCACGGATCGAAAAACAGCTCGGTTAATGCGTGATGAGTTGAGAAAGTTCTATTCCGTTATCAAGGATAATGATACGTATATTAGACTGGTATTTATAACAGGAGTAAGTAAATTTTCTAAGGTAAGTCTCTTTAGTGGCTTGAATAACCTTAACGATATAACTTTAGACGAACGCTATGCCACCATTTGCGGATATACAGAAGAAGATTTAGATTACACCTTTGGCAGACATCTCGAAGGAGTGGACAGAAATAAGGTCAAAAAATGGTATAATGGCTATTACTACCTAGGGGAAAAGGTTTATAATCCCTTCGATATACTTCTTTTTATTGACAAGAAATGTAAATTCCGAAATTACTGGTGGAGTACTGGCAACCCTAAGTTTTTAATGGATTTAATCACTAGTAAATCATACGCCGTCCCCAATGTGGAAAACTACGAGGCAACTGAAGCCATTCTTGATAGCTTTGATGTGGATAGCGTAGAACTGGAAGTACTTTTGTGGCAAAAAGGTTATCTCACGATAAAAGAAGAATTTACTAGAAGAAACCGTATCATGTATCGCCTAGGTTTGCCCAATTTGGAGCTACAACATTCTCTTAATGACTTGTTTATTGACGCGCTAACTACCCAGAAATCGGAAAAGCTAGTTTTTCAAGATAGGTTGTATGATATTTTGGAGAAGGGCGATTTGAATGCCTTGGAAGGCGTGCTCAAAAGCCTCTTCGCCTCCATCCCCTACCACAACTTTACCAAAAACCAGATCGCAGAATACGAGGGCTATTATGCTAGTGTTATCTATGCCTATTTCGCTAGTCTAGGTTTTGAGATCATCGCCGAGGATACAAGCAACAAATCACGGGTAGACTTGACGCTAAAACTGGAGGACAAAATCTATATCTTTGAATTCAAGGTCGTTAGCCAAGGAACTGGTGAGGCATTGGCACAAATCAAAGCAAAGAAATACCATGAGAAATATCAATCCCTAGGTATGGACATTTTTCTTGTTGGTATTGAGTTTGACAAGGAGGAGCGGAATGTTGGGCGTTTTGAGTGGGAGGAGGTGAGCAGCATTGAACAGATTTAGCTATATCCAACATTTCTTAGTTAGAATTCTATAACCATGAAGATATTGATACACATTTTTTTAGAAATAAAGGTCGAACAGTTCCAGAATCCATTCAAGTTTATTAACTTGCAATACATATAGGATATACTGCGCAATATAAACCACAAATAAAAATAGTATTATCATTAAACAAGGATTTTTATCAATTCCACTTTTTAAATATGATAGTATAATCGAAAATTTCGAGTTTATTCGACTCCACATTTGGTCTTCTAAATTAGACAAGTATATAGACATAGAAAAAAGAGACCTTTTCTCAATTCATTCCCATTCGGTCGAATAAAACTTAGTAGAGATTAAAAATATTTTTCGATTTTCCGAAGGAAAATCAGTTCGTTATGGCGATTAGTCCTTATACTCTATACCCTCTATTCTCTACATCGTTATTAACTAAAGATCCATCAGTTTTTGGACAACTTAAATATTTGAAGTATTTTTAAATTAATTTAAGAATACTGTATAGCTAAAATCCTATGGAAAACAAAAGAAACGTTCTGGGTATAATTAGTGTAATCATTGGCGGTCTGCTCCTGCTTTCTAAGGTGGTGGAATGGAATAACTTTTTTGGCGATGATAATTTGGAACAGGAAAACCCTGAAAGGGAGCAAACCAGAGAATCGCCAACGGAGGACGACGAAACCATAAAATCCTATAGTCATTATCTCAATGAAGTACTCATCGCTCATCGCGTGGGCAAGAACAGTGAGGAAATGAAAATACTCAACGAGAAATTTACCGAGATTACAGAAGCCCTGCAAAAACATTACCGGAGTGGTATTTATGCTCCTTATAAGACCGGCTCCATTGCTAAAGGAACCAGTATCAACAGCTATTATGATCTAGACATGTTAGTACCTTTCAAGTACGAAACGTTCAATGGAGACTATAAACAGATGTTTGAAGATTTATATCAGACCTTGAAAAAACTGGGTTTTAAGCCGAAAAAACAAAACGTATCCATAGGCATACCTATTGAAGGCAAAGAGGACAGTTATATTGATGTCGTGCCTGGTCACGAGATCAACCGCAACAACTACGAGACATCCAATGGCGATCTTATCCTTCATGCTGATCGAGATGCAGAACACATGGGCAAAACAGTAAAAACGAACATTAAAAGGCAGTTTGATTATGTCAAAAAGAGCCACCCATCTGCCATCAATATTATTCGTTTGCTCAAAATCTGGCGGCGAAGTAATGACGTGTATTTCAAATCCTTTATCATCGAATTATTCACCATACAGGCGCTGAAGACACCTCCAACTGAAAAAGGCCTTTTTGCCTCTCTAGCCCACGTCATGAAATACATGGAGGAAAATATGGAAACCATCAAAATCTACGATCCGGGCAACAAAAAGAATGATGTCATGAAGGCCATTTCTCCTGAAAGAAGAAAGGAACTCGCCCAAGAAATCGGGAATATGCTCCTAAAATTGAAGCAAGAGGAACTCCAAGGTAAAACGTTGGCTTTGAAGCAGTATTTTCCGATGAAGTAATTTTCTCGTAGCTCAGACCTCCGGTCTGAGCAGCAGCCAAAAAAGTAAAATGCAAGCTAAAATATTCACCTCCATTTTTAACCAAAGTGCTCACTTTATTTCTAGTGATTGGAAAAACAAATATGCTGAGCTATTGAGTAGCGAGCATTGGAATACATTAGGCCAAAGAATTTTTTTATTTGTTTTTAAAAATGAAATTTATCACAACCCGCTCCCCATTTTTCATGAAGAGATACTTGCGGACTATCCTAGGCATTATCAATACGTTGAGAAACTAAAATGTATAGTAGAAAAGTCTGAAAATGAAAGTATTGAGATGGTTGCTAAAGCAATAGAGGGAACACCTATAGAGTCTTTATTGATTATTTTAGGCCAAAGAAAGACCTCTGCAACGATAACTGATGAAAAGGGTATTCCTCCAATCAAAGAACAATTACTAGAAAGTTGTTTTGAGCCTTATAATGAGCATATTTGCAAAGCAGCTAGAGCAAGAGAAAAACATGTTTCGCGGAATGAAAAGGATGCTTTTTGGGGTGAAATCGAAGGAAGTCCAGCAGAAAAAGAACAAGCCACTAAAATCATGGTCAAAAGAATAATTGAAGAAAAAACGTGGTGGAATGTCTTTTCTCATTACAAACATGGTATTGTGTATGAAATAAGAATAGCATCTGGAGAAGGTATTCGATGGAAAAAAAACGAATTGGAACTGATCGGCTTTTTAGAGCCATTTATTTATGATGTATGAAATCCTCATTGCGTAAATTGTTACTTGATAATTAATGATAAACATCATATATCACCATATCTTAGATGTCATTTATCGGGCAAATAACAAACTCCCATCTCCATAACTCAAAAATCGGAATTCGTTTTCCTGTGCATAACGATAAATCCGTTTCCAGTCTTCGCCTACAAAAGCCCCGATGAGCATTAGTAGGGTAGAGCGAGGTTGATGAAAATTGGTCACCAAAGCGCTTGCCAACTTGAGGGCATACGTAGGTAGTATTAGGATTTGGGTCTTGCAAGCTAGGTTTTCGATTCCTTGGTTTTGAAACCAATTGAGCAATGCCTCTAAAGCCTCGGCTGGAGGCAAATGGGCTTCAAGTTCATAAGCCTCCCATTGTCTGACTTCTAAGTCTTGGAGCGTAGCGGTGGGGCGTTGTTTTGCTTTTAGTCCCATCCAGTAGAGCGATTCGAGTGTTCTGAGAGCCGTTGTACCAACTGGAATGATAGGAGCCTTAGCCAAAAGCTGTTCGCGTAGCTTAGCTATTAGACTGCTACTGACCTCGATCCATTCGGAATGCATCGTATGCCCCCCGATTGTATCGCTCTTTACAGGGAGAAAAGTACCCGCACCGACGTATAAGGTCGTATAAGCCGTCTTGATTTGTTTAGCCGCCAGTTTTTTGAAGATGTTTTCTGTGAAATGCAAGCCTGCGGTAGGAGCCGCCACCGAACCTTTTTTTTCGGCAAAAGTAGTCTGATATCGAGTATAATCCAGTTCCTCACTAGCTCGTTTGAAGTAGGGAGGTATGGGGATTTCTCCCACCTTTTCCAAGATTTTGGCAAATGACATTTCTGCTGGCGTCCAGGAAAAAGCAAGGTGGAATTTGTCTTCTACTTGCCCTAGAAGTTCCGCCCTGATCGTTAGATCTTCAATCTGACAGTAGATAAACTGTTGTTTCCATTTCTTCCTTCCTCCAATCATGCAATACCATTCGGTTTTACCCGATTTGCCAAGTGAAGATTGTGCGTCAGCGAAGCCTTCTAGGGGTTCGAGACAGAAAATCTCGATCTTGCCACCTGTTGCATTTTTAAATCGAATCCGAGCAGGAATGACCTTGGAGTTGTTGAAAACCAATAGACTATTTTGGGGCAAATATTCGGCGATATTTTGATAAATATCTTCCTTCAAATCGTCCTTATAAACGAGTAACTTACTCTTATCCCTTTCTTCTAGTGGATATTTCGCGATGCTGCCTTCCGGCAAATCATAGTCGAAGTCACTAGCCCGAAATTGCTTTGGATTCATAAAATTCTATTTGTCCGCAAATCTCGTTAAATATCTGGAAATAATGAAATAAGGATTGGAATTTAAGAATTTTGAATCTAGGATGGCTAGTGCTCATAAGTAATAGATGCTATTTATAGAACACTATGGTACGATGGAGGAGTTGGTCAAGTATGTTAGCGAAGGAAGTGTGGGGGACGAGCGAACCCGATGGGGTAGCACAACCCAAATGGAGCAATGGTGGATGGCACGGTCGGCGGAAGCCCTGACTCTGAAAACGCCGCAATAAACCAATTTTCTAATAGACCACAAGACGGCTACGCCATTAGTTATCCACGATAGTTATCGGTAATTAGGAATGACGAATTATCCGCGATAGCTATAGGGAGTTACCGTTTTAGCGAGAATTGAGCGTAAGCAACGTCTACCTTCATTAATCGG
>JAHDHB010000475.1 GCA_020631545.1 Saprospiraceae bacterium
CCTAACGATCAACTCCCTTCTTTTTTTAGTTGAATAATTCCTAGGAAATTGAGGAGGAGTATAATATAATAGGTAGGATCCAATTCATGCCAACGCGCCCCGAAATTTGGGCTACTATCATTTTTATGATGGTTATTATGGTATGATTCGCCCATCATAAGAACATCAAGCGGAAGTAAATTGGTTGCCGTATTACTCATCTCATAGCTCCTGTAGCCATACTTATGCGCATACCAATTAATAATAGTCCCATGTACAGGAGCCATAAAAAAATGGATAGGCAATAAAGCATACATCCAAGTAGCTGTAGCAAACTGAAGATAAAACCAAACATAAAAAGCACCCCAAAGCATTCTAACCAACCAAGAATTGGCAAATTTGTCAAACGATTCCCATTGCGGTGTATTTCTTGTAAACCTTGGTTCTACTTCTTTCTCCCTATTCAAGATAGAAAAATAAGCATCTTTAGTCTCCATCAACATTGCAAAAGGGGTTTTGCTATATTTAGGCGAATGAGGATCCTTCTCTGTATCCGCAAAAGCATGATGCATGCGATGCATAACGGCGTATGCATAAGCACTAAGGTAGGTACTACCCTGAAAGATGAAGGTTAAGATAAAAAAGATGCGCTCCCAAAATCGACTCATCGTAAACATGCCATGGGAGGCATACCTATGTAAGAAAAAGGTTTGGAAAAACAAGGACAGATACCAGTGTCCTATAAAAAATAGTAAGATAATCATAAAAATTATTTTTGGATTTTGAAGCGTGAAGATAGTCTTATTTTCAAAAATCCGAAAATGAATTTCTCAAAAAAGTAGGTGGTTTACCTTAATTTTTTTGCTAGCAAATAGATACCATATTATGTGGAAAAACACCTTCTATAATATATGGTAGGGCGGCTAAAAATTACTCTGGTTTCCTTCTTAGTTGGAAAATATCATACTTTAAGTAAAATGGTCTCTTTAGCTCATATAAAAACACAGCGATCCATAACAAGATTTTTATCCTATGATTTTTTTAAGGGAATTTTTCACTAGACTCCTTATAAATAGTGTTATACTCACAATAAATATTATCTTTGCGGCATCATTTGATTTGTTGAGTTGATTTATAGTTTTTCTATCGAAATAATATTGCTTAGATAAGCCCTAGCAATATTTAGATATAGAAGCTGATTTTAGCGTAGTAAATATGTGTGTTGTGGAAAACTTTGTTAGTAAATGTAGATAAGTCAGTGGGGAAATGAGCAACTTTACTTTTTTCACATACTGAATTTCATGAATTTGACAATTTTTTTCAACAATTTATATATGCCTTCATAACTAATCTAGCACCCAATTATTCTGATTTTTGAATTAGTTCAAAAATATAGTTAGTTGAAAGTTAAAGAAAAGTTATAGAAACGTTATTGTTTAGAATTTATCTAAATAGCTTTCAGGGGGTCATAATTATTGGTAAAGCAAAGACAGTATTGTAAATTTGCTCAGATTTTAGAAAAAAAATTTTTAAGACAACAATAAAGTCTTTTATAATGAACGGTAAACGCCTGATTATTAAATTATTGTCGCTTGTAGTTCTGATGTTTGTGTCGGTGGGAGCTTATGCACAGACAGATTTAGATGCTGGTAAGAAGTTGTTTAAGCTAAAATGTGCTACTTGCCACAACAAAAATATGAAGACCAAGCTTACTGGTCCTCCTTTAGCAGGGTGGTCAAAGAATTGGACGAGACCTGATATTTATGAGTGGGTAAGAAACTCTAGAAAATTGATCGATGCTGGACATCCTAGTGCAGTCAAAATCTGGAACGAGTATAAGCCAACGGCTATGGATCCATTCCCAGATTTGACTGATGCTGACATTGATAATATCATGGCGTACGTGGATGAAGTGGGCGATAAGGGATGTTACCCTTGTAGTACTGAAGGGCCTGGCATTACATCTACTGGTGGTGGTTCGGGCTCTTCTTCAAACAAATGGCTTTACTGGTTACTATTTGGTATTTTAGCTGTTTTAGCTGTAGTAATGACAAGAATCGTTGCTAACCTTAACCATATGGCTCTTGAGGCACAAGGAAATGCACCAGCACACCGACAAACCTTGAAAGACATATTAACAAGTAGAGGTGTTGTTTCCTTTGTGATTTTCGCCTTAGTTGTTCTTGGAGGTTATACCACGGCTAATAATGCGATTAACTTCGGACGTCAGCAAGCATACGCACCTGCACAGCCGATTGAATTCTCTCACAAACTTCACGCAGGCGTACACAAAATTGATTGTCAGTATTGCCACGATGGTGCTCGCCGTAGTAAACATGCAGTTATTCCTGCTGTTAGTACTTGTATGAATTGCCACAGAGCGGTACAAGAAGGACCAACAGGTAACAAGGAAGAAATTGCAAAAATTTACGAAGCAGCAGGTTTTGATGTTGAAAAGAATGCCTATACTGGTGAAGAGAAACCTATTGAGTGGACAAAAATTCACAACCTTCCTGACCACGTTTACTTCAATCACTCTCAGCACGTTACAGTAGGTAAAGTAGAATGTCAAACTTGCCACGGTAAAGTTGAAGAAATGGATGTTGTTGAGCAATACGCTCCACTATCTATGGGCTGGTGTGTAAACTGTCACCGTGAAACGGAAGTACAGTTTGATAACGAATACTACGACTCTTGGGAGAATTACCACCAAGACATCAAAGATAATAAAATGGACAAAGTGACGGTGAGTGATGTTGGAGGTTTGGAATGTCAGAAGTGTCATTATTAATCAATTATCAACCAATTCAAGGCTGAAAGAGCTTCTATTAGCTGGTTTTTTCGGCAAACAATTGCATCAATTATCATTTCTTATTCTTAGGAATTATGGAAAAGAACAAAAATATCTGGGTCAGTGTTGAAGACATTAATAATGATCCTGACTTTCTAAAGCAGCAAGAACAGGAATTTCTTGAACTCCCAATCGTAGAAGCCCTTTCCAAAGAGGAAGGTCTAAAAGAAACAAAATCAAGCCGTAGAGACTTCTTGAAGTACATGGGCTTTGGTCTTGGTGCTGCTACTGTAGCAGCAGGATGTGAGATTCCCGTTCGTAAAGCCATCCCTTACGTAGTAAAACCTGACGAAATCGTTCCTGGTGTTGCTACTTACTTTGCATCTAGTTATGTTAAAGGTGGTGACTTTTGCTCTGTAGTTGTCAAGACGAGAGAAGGAAGACCTATTAAAATAGAAGGGAACAGCCTTTCTAGTGTTACTAAAGGTGGTACAAGTGCTAGAGCCCAAGGCTCTGTTCTTAGCCTTTACAACACCAATAGATTGAAAGGCCCTAAAGGTGAAGGGAAAGAAGTTACTTGGCCAGCCTTAGATAAGGCGGTTATGGCGGCTTTGAATCCTAGCTCTAAGGTTCGTATCGTATCGAATACCTTGCTTAGCCCTTCCTTAAAAGGTGCTATCGACGAATTCAAAGTAAAATACCCTAATACTAAGCATATACAATATGACCCAGTTTCTATTTCTGGTCTTTTAGATGCTAACCAACAATCTTTTGGGCAAAGAGTAGCGCCAGCTTATCACTTCGATAAAGCTATGGTTATTGCTAGCTTCGGAGCTGATTTCCTTGGTACTTGGATCTCACCTGTCGAATATGCCCACGATTATATCAAAAATCGTAAAATCAAAGATGCTGCTCATCCTGTAATGTCTAAGCATTACCAATTGGAAAGCAACATGTCAATGACGGGATCTAA
Organism: Saprospiraceae bacterium; assembly: GCA_020631545.1. Taxonomy (GTDB): domain Bacteria; phylum Bacteroidota; class Bacteroidia; order Chitinophagales; family Saprospiraceae; genus JAHDHB01. The sequence goes on from JAHDHB010000475.1 coordinate 3,744, forward strand.
TGCTGATATCCGTGTTGCCATTAAGCCTTCTGAAAATGGTGCAGCCATCGCAGCTTTATATAATGCTGTAGCAGCAGGTACAGGTGGAAGTTCTGTTTCTACGCCTGGCAATGTTAATGCAAAAGCAGCAAAACAAATCAAAGAAGTAGCAGCCGATTTAATCGCTGCTAAAGGAAAATCCTTGGTTGTAGCGGGTTCTAATGACGTCAACGAGCAAATCTTAGTGAACGGCATTAATGCAATGCTTGGAAACTATGGATCTACCATTACCTTCTCTCGTTTTTCTAAGCAACGCCAAGGTAGTGATGCCGATATGCAAAGCTTATTAGCTGAAATGGGATCGGTTGATGCTGTTTTTGTCTTGGATGCCAATCCTGTTTATGACATGGCGGGTGGAGAAAAATTCGGTGAAGCCTTGAAGAAAGCTAGACTTTCTGTTGCCTTTAATGGTACAGAAGATGAAACTGCCGCTTGTTGTAAATACTTGGCGCCAGACCATCACTACTTAGAGGCTTGGGGAGATGCTGAACCTAAAAATGGAGTCTATGGCTTGATTCAGCCAACAATTGCTCCTTTATTCAAAACTAGAGCAGCAGGTGCTTCACTTTTAACTTGGGCGGATAGCGCAAAATTGAATAGGGAAGCGGAGCAGCCTTACATGGATTATGTAAAAGACTTCTGGTTAGATAATGTTTTTGGTCGTCAAAGCAAATTTGCTCGTTTCCAAACTTTTTGGGATAACTGCTTGCATGATGGTGTTTTCGAAACCAATGCTGAACGTAGTGAGCCAGCTTCTTTTGCCGCAGACGCTAGTAGTGCAGCTTCTAAATTAAGCAAGCCTGCAACTGGAGATGGTATCGAAATCGTTTTCACCGAATCTGTTGCCATTGGTGACGGTTCTTTAGCGGATAATCCTTGGTTGCAAGAAATGCCTGACCCTGTAACTAGAGTTGTTTGGGATAACGTTTTAGCGGTTCCTGTAAAATGGGATGGCGATAACAACTACATCGGTTTCCAAGACTTAAATGATGGAGACTTAGTTGACTTGAATGTGAATGGCAAAGATTACCGACTTTCTGTTATTCGTCAGTTTGGACAAATGGCAGGTACGGTAGCGGTACATTTAGGATACGGTCGTACCAAAGGAGGCCCAGTAGGGACGAATGTTGGTACCAATTTATACCCAGCCTTGAATTTGAATGGAGGTACAGTACAATACTGGAACTCAAAGGTTGAAGTGAAAAATACTGGAGGAAAGGATAAAAACTTTGCTTGTGTTCAAATGCACCATACTTATGGTTTGAATACAAGAAGTGAAGACGGGAAAATTAAAATTGATCAAGGGACAGGTAGCCCTTTCAATTTAGATGAGCAGATACTAGGACACCGTGGTTACCAAGGTTCTTTGACCAACCGTTCGGTGATGTACTACTCGAATATTAAAGACCTTAAAAAGAATATCGAAGAAGTTAAGATTAAGCGAGCAAGCGCTCAACACTTGAATGAGCAGACGCTTTATCCTTACGATGAATATAAAAAGAAATTCTACTCTCAAGGGCATCACTGGGGAATGTCTGTTGACCTTAACGCTTGTATCGGTTGTGGTTCTTGTACCGTAGCTTGTATGGCAGAGAACAATGTCCCTGTTGTAGGTAAGCGTGAAGTGAATCGTGTTCACGAAATGAGCTGGATACGTATTGACCGCTACTACTATGGTGATGAGGATTCTCCAAACGTAGTTTACCAGCCGATGATGTGCCAGCATTGCGACAATGCTCCTTGTGAGAATGTTTGTCCAGTAGGTGCAACAAGCCACAGTTCTGAAGGCTTGAACCAAATGGCTTACAACCTTTGTGTGGGTACGCGTTACTGCGCCAATAACTGCCCTTACAAAGTTCGTCAACTGGTACGATTAC
>JAHDHB010000476.1 GCA_020631545.1 Saprospiraceae bacterium
TATGGCGTTCATTACCGAGGTATGCTTAAGGGCAGCCGACAGTCTTTAGCTGCTATCAGTCTATTCAGCGATCAAGTCATCGGAGTGATGTCTACGGCGGAAGAAGGAAACTACACGCTAGGACAAATCGGTGATTCTAAGCAGAAATATATCCTTTATCTTGAAAGAGATTTGAAGGTAACGAACCCGAATGGCGCTTGCAGTGCTGGAGATGTTAAGCTTCCACATGAGAATATTGAGAAAATGAAAGAATTAGCGACGACGGAGAATGTTTCGAAAAATGCGGTAGGTTGTGTACGCATCTATTTCGAGTGCATGTACAACGTATATCAAGAGAAAGGAGGTGTAACTGGAGCCACCAACTTTATGATGGGATCTTACAACGGTATGGCTACCCTATACCAAAATGAAGACATCAACACCGAAGTTACCGAAGTAAAAGTATGGAATACACCTGACGGCTATCCTACCTCCTCTACAACTGCTGCCTTGAACACCTTCTCTTCAAATGTACAGAACTACGGTGCAGACCTTGCACACCTAGTTTCTCGTGGTGCGCCTACAGGCGGTGGTGTTGCTTGGTTAGACGGTCTTTGTAGCAGCTATTACTCGCACGCTTACAGCTACGTCAGTTCTTACTACACGCAAGTACCTACTTATGGTTGGACGGTTCAGGTATTGACGCACGAAATGGGGCACAACTTGGGTTCGCCACACACACAAAGCTGTACATGGCCTACAGGCGCCTTAGATAATTGTTACAATACAGAAGGAAACTGTGGTTATGGGCCTGCGCCTACTAATGGAGGAACGATAATGAGCTACTGTCACCTTAATGGTACGGGGATTAACTGGACGAATGGATTCGGCTATTATCCTGGCAACTTAATTCGCAACAACGTATCTACTAAGCCTTGTTTATCGGGTTGTGTTGTTGGGCCTACTTGCGATGATGGTATTGAGAATGGAGATGAAACCGATGTTGATTGTGGTGGTAGCTGTGATGCCTGTCCTACTTGTGATGATGGAATTCAAAACGGTTCTGAAACGGATATCGATTGTGGTGGAGATGATTGTGATTCTTGCCCTCCTACTTGTGATGATGGTATTCAAAACGGAGATGAAACGGGTATCGACTGTGGTGGTTCCATGTGTATAGCTTGTCCTCCTGTACCTACTTGTGATGATGGCGTTCAGAATGGAAATGAAACGGGTATCGATTGCGGTGGAACTAAGTGTGAGCCTTGCGCACCTACTTGTGATGATGGTATTCAAAATGGAGATGAAACAGGCGTTGATTGTGGTGGTTCTTGTAGTACTCCTTGTGATGATGGGCCTTGTATTGACGGTGTCGTTGTTATTCGTACGGATTACTGGGGAGCTGAAACGACTTGGAGTATCACCGATGGAAATAACAATACCGTAGCTTCTGGTGGCCCTTATGCGAACTACTACAACGGCTATACTTACTACGAATATATTTGCTTACCTGCGGGTTGCTATACTTTTGGAGCTTTCGATTCTTATGGTGACGGTATGTGTTGTGAGGCAGGAAGTGGTGGTTACTGGTACTATGATTACGGTTCAGGTACTTATCTCTTTAGCGGAGGAGACTTCGGAGCTACTAGCTACAACCAATTCTGTATTGGTCAAGGAAATATGCCACAAGCACCAAATGCGATTCAACCTGCTACTCGTCAAATCGAACCAGCCTTGACTACAAGCATGATGGTTTATCCAAATCCTGCTAATGATCAAATCACGGCGCGCATCAACTCTACCCAAGAACAAAATGCCATGGTGAAAGTGATAAACCTAAGCGGACAAGTCGTTTGGGAAAGCAGCCAACAACTTACTTCTGGTAACCAAGAAATTGCAGTTCCTGTCAATGCGTTACCTATCGGTTTTTATCTATTACAAGTACAAGAAGAAGACGGAAGTACGTTAGTCGAGAAATTTAACGTACTTCGCTAAGAAACATTGTTTTTACTTTTTGAATTAATTCTTTATTGAGAAGGCCGTTCCTTTTGGAACGGCCTTTTTTTGCTTGTATAAGTGCAAGATAATTTAGGGGCTTGTCAGGTAGTGAATGAGGGGGGCTTTGGGGGCAGCAAGGGGTTGAAACCCGTTGCTATAGAGCCTCGAAGGCTATCGCCTTCTCTAGCGCCCACTTTGGGGCTTGCATTTTGCTATCGCAAAATAAAAGTTCGTTCAATTTTTAGTAATTTTACTTATAAGACAGCCTCATACCTAACTTAATCAATTAACTCGGCGTCTGAATAAGATACAGCGTGGATTAGATTCTTAGTAGACTGTCTATTCTTGTGATTTGAGTAGGATTGTTATGTCCTTTTTCTTGTTTTTTTTGTTGATTTTTATATTTTTGTATAAAATAAGTTTCTTAAGGGGAGTAGTATAGTCGGGGTGATTTTTAACACCTAAACCAAAAAAACAAAGTATGGTAGCTAATCAGCGAAAATTAATAAGGCTGTTACAACAGCAAGATACTCAATTTGTAATACCTGTATATCAGAGGAATTACGACTGGACTGGTAAGGAGTGCAGACAGTTGTTTTATGATATAATGAATGTGGCCAGAGATGAAGCTTCTAAGTCGCATTTTATTGGTAGTATCGTGTATATACATGATGATGTTTTTACTACTGCCGATACTATTTATTTGACGATTATTGATGGACAACAGCGGCTTACAACAGTTACTTTACTCTGGGTAGCTCTTTATAAGTATGCTTTGGATAAAAATGAAGCAAAAAAAGCTAATCAAATTTATAAACAGTATTTGATTAATGAGTTTTTGGAAGATGATGGAAAGGTTAAACTCAAACCAACACAGAATAATAGTGAGGCACTCAAGGCTTTGATTAGTGGGGATTTGCAAGATTTTAAAGAACAATCGCAGCTTATAGAAAACTACAAGCTTTTTAAGGAACTGATTACAGATGATAATGTGGAGGATGTGATGACGGGTATCTCGAAATTGATTTATGTGGACATCGCTCTGGAGCGAGGTAAGGATGAGCCACAGAAAATTTTTGAGAGTTTGAATTCTACAGGTCTTGATTTGAGTCAAGGAGATTTGATTCGTAATTATATCTTGATGGAATTAGAGCCCAATACTCAGGAACGGATTTATCGAAAATATTGGATGCCTATAGAGGAGTTTACTTTCCATAAGGCTAAAAACAAGAGCCTTCTTTCCGATTATATACGGCATTACCTTACGTTTAGGAATAGGAAAATACCGAATAAAGGTAAAGTATATGAGGAGTTTAAGCTAAAATTTCCTAATAAAGAGATTGACTTAGAGGAAACATTGGAAGAGTTAAAGCGATATGCTCGTTTTTTTAATAAATTGATTGATACGAGTAAGGAGGATGATAGAGGGGTAGCAAAGGAGATAAGAAACATTAACAAGCTGGAGATTAATGTTTCTTATCCTTTTTTGTTGGAAGTATATAACGATTATGAGAGTAATGTTATTTCGGGAAAGGAGTTTGTAGATGTAGTTAAAATTATTCAATCATTTGTATGGCGTAGGTTTATTGTGGGGTTGGGGACAAATGCACTTAATAAGATATTTACTTCTTTATACAAAGATGTTGAGAAAGAGAATTACGTTCCTTCGATAGAGGCTTCTTTAGCTAAAAGGCGCACAGGTACTCACCGCTTTCCTAATAATAAGGAGATTCGTCGCGAGTTATTTACGAAGGATCTTTATAATATCCGGCCTAAAAACAGGACTTATTTCTTGCAGCACCTTGAAAATCATGATAACAAAGAGCCTGTTTTTATTGATGGAAACAAGGATATTACTATAGAGCATATTTTCCCACAATCACCTTCTCTTGAATGGAAGGAAAGACTGACGGAGGAGGATTTTAAATTTTTCGAGGATCGTAAGCATACAATTGCTAATTTAACGTTGTCTGGGAATAATGGTTCCCTAGGAAATAGATCTTTCATTTATAAACGTGATTTGGCAGAAAAAGGGTATAAAGACAGCCGCTTGTATTTGAATAGGTATTTGTCTAACATACACAACTGGACAAGAACGGAATATCAACATCGTGTTGAATTATTGTTTAAACGTTTTAAAGAAATATGGAAGTATCCAACGGATTTGGAGAATGTGGAGGAGAGTCAAACTGGGGAAATTAACATTTTTGACGTGGATAATCCTACTGGAAAGATGATGGAATATGTGGTGTATTCAGAACAGAAACTATCTATAACAAAATATAAAAAATTATTAGGACATGTTGCTCGGGATCGATTTCAAAAGGATAGAGATGTCTTTTTTGCTACAGAGCTTGGTGCTCGGTTGAAATTGGGGAAGGATTCTAGCATGAAAGGAGCCATAGCTGTAGGTGATGAGTACTATATTAATGGCTGGTTGTCTGCTAAGGATATTTTAAAACGTATTCGACTAATTTTGAATGCTTTTGATTTGGATGAGGAGTTGTTTATTAAGTTTCGGGAGTAGGTGCTGCTACCAGATTGTTTAGGGAAAGGCTTTTCGTAGAATATTTGTGTTGTCGTAAGAGTTTGATTGTTAAAGTGATACGGTTCATCTGGCCACAAAGTATCCCGTATTCACTACCTGACTTAAACCATCCGTTAATTTTTTAAGTGATAGCGTAGGAAATTCGTAGAATCATAGGAATCCTTGCAATACTCGTACTTTTCAACTACCTTTATAGTACCTAAAAATGAAATTGTTATGGAGGCTATTAAAATTAAAAAGTATACCGTAGAAGAATATCATGCGCTAGAAATCGCTACTGGACAAAAATATGAATACAGGAATGGGGAAGTGTATGCTATGTCTGGCGGAACACTAAATCATTCTTTGATTAGCAATAATATAACTGGGCACTTACGAGGTGCTCTACTAGAAAAAAACAAAAATTGCTACGTCTTGAATAGCGATATGCGTATTGCGGTTGATTTTGCCGAGTCTTATGTCTATGCAGATGGATCGGTCTATTGTAATGAACCCTCCTTCAGCGAAAAAGACAAGAACGCGCTGACAAATCCAACGCTTATCATAGAGGTTTTATCTCCAAATACTAGAGGATATGATAGAGGCGAAAAATTTTGGAAATATAAACACCTGTCTTCTTTTAAAGAATATGTGATTATTGAGCAAAAGGAACCTGTTGTCGAAGTTTGCACCCGTCAAGCGGATGGTTCTTGGAACATTTTGACAACCATAGGCTTAGATGCTTCTGTTTTTCTGCACACACTCGGGATTTCTATTCCTATGTCGGCTATTTATCATGGGATAAAAGGACTGCAACAACCTACTTTTCGTTTATACAAAGAGGAGTAAAATTGCTTTATTGAGTATCTAAAGCACATTTCCGTTACTCCCTGTACCGTCGAATTCATTCGACAGTTCTTCGCTATATCAATACAAAAAATGAATGTTTTGATATAGAGCCCATACTTTCCAGCGAAGCTGAGGAATAGTTATTTTAGTTCCATCTCCTTCTTTACTGATTTTACATAGCGTAGAGGAACATTGACGCCTTCCGCAATCTGTTTCATTGTTAATACCCCCATCTTCAGAAATTGAACAATTGAATTCCGTTTTTCCTCCCAAAATTCTTCTTTCATTTTGGCTCTTTCTT
>JAHDHB010000477.1 GCA_020631545.1 Saprospiraceae bacterium
AGCTCATCCATTATATCAATTCCTTGCCCAGAAAAAATTAAACGGCAAACTTTCATCAAAGCCACGCTGGAATTTTCACAAATACTTAGTTGATAAAGAGGGTAGGGTAGTGGACTATTTTTTATCCTTGACTAAACCTGATGCAACTAAGGTGAAAAAAGCCATTGATAAACTTCTGGCTTCTTAATTAGGAGGAGAATGTGAGTAGAGGGTAGAGGGTAGAGTGTAGAGTGTATAGGGACTTTTTTAGATGATGAATGGAGGCGACGGAAAAATGTTCGCTAGAGAAGGCGGTGGTCTTCTAGGTTCTACAGCAAGGAGTTTCAATCTCTTGCTGTACACACAACGCCGAAAGTTTGTTTTTTCTGCATTATTTATCCAAAGAATGTTTTAACTCGCTCTAAGATAAATATTTAGACCGATTTAGGTATGTGCAATTTACGCTGTGAGAACCTATGTGAAAAGGTCGCAAGACCTCCTTATGTCCCCTGTGTGTCCTTTTACACCAAATCCGTCAAAAACCATATCTCTATGTGGTTGAAAATCAATGTAGTGAGTTGTGGTTGCCGTGGTTCCCGATAGCTATCGCGGATAACTTCTAACTGCGGCTTCGCCGCTATGTATAAGCTCTGTATTGTTAGTTTTAGATACCTTAGATTGTAAATTTTACTTTTTTAAAAATGGAAATAAATAAAATTAAACTCGATATACTGGCCATTGGCGTTCATCCTGATGATGTGGAGCTTTCTTGTGCTGGAACCTTGTTGAAACATATTGAAATGGGGAAAACCGTAGGTATTCTAGATCTTACGAGAGGTGAGTTAGGTACACGGGGTTCGGCTGAGCTTAGAGATAAGGAGGCTGCTGCTGCTGCAAAATTGATGGGGGCAGCGGTACGCGTGAATGTCCGCATGGCTGACGGATTTTTTCAACATAATGAAGAAAACCTATTAAAAATTATCCGTGTTCTTCGAGAATATCGCCCTGAGATTGTCTTAGCCAATGCGCTGACGGATCGACATCCAGACCATGGAAGAGCTGCTAAACTAACGGCTGATGCTTGCTTCTTGGCTGGTTTACGAAAAATTGAAACCCATCAAAGAGGGGAATTTCAAGAAAAATGGAGGCCAAAGGTTGTTTACCATTATATTCAAGACTATAATTTAAAGCCCGATTTTATTGTAGACATCACACCATATATAGATAAGAAAATAGAACTTATTAAAGCCTTCTCCTCTCAATTTTACGATCCCAATTCTAAAGAGCCGCAAACTCCTATTTCTGGTTCCGATTTCTTTGATTTTATCAAAGGCAGAGCTAAAAATTTTGGCCGACCAGGAGGGGTTGCCTATGCTGAGGGATTTAATGTGGCACGGGTGCCTGTGGTAGAGGATTTGTTTGAGTTGAGCTAATTTTATTTTATTCGGCAATAAGCATAACAATCACGTATCTCATGATTAAAATATCGACCATGAGATTCTGCTGATAAAAGCTCCTTGTAAACATTTTTAGGAATATCAAAGTATTGATAAATTCTGCCGTTTTGGAATTCAATCTCTAAACAGTTGTCGGTTTTATCATATCTTATGGAGCGTAAATTGGATGACTCTAAAACTATTCTTGAGGATACTGACATGGTAGAAGTGGTTTAATGAGAAAGGAATGTCTGAAAATTGATTTAGAAATAAATGACCTATCACTAAGGTATTAAATTTTGTAATTTATTTTCAATTAGGGCATTTATGTTTATGGGAATTAAACCTCCTTTATAGGCACAATAGAGTATTTCGATATATTCGTCAACAGTCAGTTTCTCTAGTACACTTAGTTGTGACGACGTAATGTATTTTTGGAATTCATGTTCTTGTGCAGTGAAGGTTTGACGGAAGTAGATAAAAGTATCCTTAGGAAAATAGAATCCATTTTCTCCTACAATTTTTTGGGATTCAAGAAAATAGATAGAAAGGTCAATGTTTGAATCGTTAATACATCCAGGCTTCTTCTTTTTAGGGGAAATGTAAATTTGAGAAGAAGGAAGAGAAAGAAAAAGAACTGCCTTTCCTAGTTATAAAGAAACCGTTCTTCAAGATTTCTTTCTTTAACTATTGTGTGCCATAAAGAACCTTCTTTGTGTAAGTATTCGATTAGCTTTGAAGTTGAGAAGTTTTTGAAAGTTTTAATGACAGATTCTATAATTTTTAATTGATTTATAGAGAATATTCCTTCATCAAAATGTGCCTGTGTTTTAATTCTTAGCTCTTTTATTCCATTGGTTTCTTCATAAGTTACTGAAATGAATGGACTAAAATAGTGTAGATTGTTAAAAGAAACATCATTGAATAGAAAAGGGGGAACAGGCCCGAATTGCCATGCTTTGTAGTCTAACCAAGTAATTGGAACTCCAGTTTTTGAAACTGAGTGTTCGTCAATAAGATAGATGAGTTTTAATAATTTAGTTATATAAAGAGGTTGTACTTGGCTTGCAATGTATACTAGTATGTTGCCTGTTATTTCTATGTGGTTTGTTTTCATTGCTTTAAGTATTCGTTGAACCCCAAAGTTAGTTAATTTGTTTAGAAATGTCAATATTTTGAATGAAATAGTAAACAAAATAGTTTCGTTTTTGGCAGCCATGATTCGATCTTTCTTTTTTGGTGTATATTTTTTGAATTAAGTGTGGGATTCACTAAATAATCCTCTCTCCCTCCAAACTATTTTTAAAATAATTTCAAAATTGTTTTACTAATTTTGATTAGAAATAATTAGTTTTACTATTTTATTGGATAATAGTAGCTTATGGTTTTTGAGTTGCTAGCTTATCTGACTTAATGTGTCTTTCTTTTAAGCCGAATTTTTATAAAATCTTACTCAAAACCGAACATTTGGCTGCAATTGATAGTTAAATCTTGTAGTTTTGTGAACATAACCTAATTTGGGGAGGAGGAATTATGGCGTGATTTTAGAGTAGTCGTAATTCTAGTCGCGAATATGCAATATTTACCAATTTGGGCAATAAAAAAGCGTATTATTTCCTTTGCTTTGGTGAAGTAAAGTTTATTTTTTTACTTTTGCGTTCATTCTGTGTGTAAAAATTTAAAACTTGAACGGGGAGATAGGGGAAATCTAGCGCAGCGTGTCAATATTAGAACATAACTTTTAAGGAATAAATATAAGCATGGCTAAGAATCTATTAATTGTGGAGTCGCCTGCAAAGGCAAAAACCATTGAGAAATACCTTGGTAAAGATTTTTCCGTGAAGTCCAGCTATGGGCATGTTCGGGATCTTTCTAAGGAAAAAATGGGCGTGAATATTGAGAATAACTTTCAGCCGAAATATGAAGTATCTAAGGATAAAACCAAGGTAGTCAAGGAGCTAAAAGAATGGGTCAAGAAGTCTGACGTAGTTTGGTTAGCGACGGATGAAGACCGCGAGGGAGAAGCAATCTCGTGGCACCTTTGCAAAGTCCTAGGATTAGATGAAAAGACAACCAAACGTATCGTCTTTCGTGAAATTACGAAAACTGCTTTGCAAAAAGCGATTCAATCTCCAAGGCTAGTCGATCAAGATTTGGTCAATGCACAACAAGCTCGTAGAATATTAGACCGTTTAGTAGGATTTGAACTTTCAAGTTTGCTTTGGAAAAAAGTTAAGGGAAAGCTTTCTGCTGGTCGAGTACAATCCGTTGCAGTTAAGTTGATTGTAGAACGAGAGCGAGAAATACGTGCTTTTACTCCTGCGCCTTTCTTCAAAGTAGCATCTATATTTAGAGTTCGGAATGAGCAAGGAAAACTCGTTGATTTAAAAGCTGAATTACCAGCTAAGTTAACTAGTTTAGAGGAAGCAAAATCACTCTTACAAAATTGTGTCGGTGCTAGCTATACTGTTAATAATGTACAAGTAAAACCAGCAAAACGTACGCCTGCTGCTCCTTTTACCACTTCCACTTTGCAGCAAGAAGCTAGTCGTAAAATAGGTTTTTCAGTTAGTCGAACCATGGGGGTTGCACAAAAACTATATGAATCAGGGCACATTACTTATATGCGTACCGATTCGACCAGCTTGAGCAATGATGCCATTTCAAATTTGGCGCAAACGATTGAATCGAACTACGGCAAGAATTATGTTCAAACTAGACAGTATAAGAACAAATCCAAAAATGCTCAAGAGGCGCACGAAGCCATACGGCCAACTCGTCCCGAAAACTTTCAAGTATCTACCGTTAGAGATGAGCAACGTCTTTATGAATTGATTTGGAAGCGTACAGTGGCTTCTCAAATGGCCAATGCTCAATTAGAAAAAACAACGGTTGATGTAGGAATCTCTACCGTGCCTAGCCGTAAGTTGGTTGCCCATGGAGAAGTATTAAAGTTTGATGGCTTCCTTAAAGTTTACTTGGAATCGACAGATGACGATTCGGAAGAAGAAGCAAAAGGAATGCTACCGCCAATGTCCGTAGGCCAAGATTTAAAGCTCAAAAATATGACGGCTACGGAGCGCTTTACCCGTTCTTCTGCACGTTTTACTGAGGCAAGTTTGGTGAAAAAAATGGAGGAACTAGGTATTGGTCGTCCTTCTACTTATGCGCCTACCATTAGTAAAATTACTGAAAAGGGTAGGGGATACATCACCAAAGAAACACGAGAAGGAAGGAAAAGAGCTTATCAAGTGCTTTCCTTAGTGGCGGATAAAGTAAAAGAGGAAACGAAGGAAGAAACGACAGGAACTGAGAAAAATAAACTATTCCCTAGTGATTTGGGGATGTTAGTGGTTGGTTTCTTAGATGATAATTTCGATAAAATCATGAACTATAGGTTCACGGCCAATATCGAAAAGCAATTTGATGATATTGCTGCTGGTAAGATTGTTTGGGTGGATATGTTGGACAAGTTTTATACGCCATTCCACCAAGATGTCGAAAAAACCCTAGAAGAAGCAGAGCGGGTCACAGGAGAGCGTATTTTAGGAAAAGACCCTGAAACGGGGTTGACGGTTTTAGTTCGTATGTCTAGATTTGGCCCTGTAGCTCAAATTGGTGCTGGGGAGGAAATGAAAGAAGACCAAAAACCTAAATATGCCAACCTGAAAAAAGAGCAGTCCTTAGAGCTAATTACTTATGAGGAAGCGATGGATTTGTTTCAATTACCTAAGAACTTGGGTAACTTTGAGGAGAAAGAAGTGATTATAAGTGCTGGACGTTTTGGGCCTTATATCAAGTATGACGAGAAATATGTTTCTATTCCTAGAGGAGAAGATCCTTTAGAATTATCGATGGATAGAGCTATCGAATTAATCCTTGAGAAAAGGAAGGCTGATATGCCGTTTACTTTCTTTGAGGAACTTCCCGTTACTAGAGGTAAAGGGCGTTTTGGGCCTTATGTAAAGTGGAACGGAAAATTTGTCAACATTCCTAGACGCTATGATCCAGAAACCTTAACCGCAGAGGAGGCCATTGAGTTAATTAAGATCAAGAATGAAAAAGATCGCTTAAAGCACATTAAGGCTTGGCCAGAGTTGAAAATTGAAGTGGAAAATGGTCGTTGGGGGCCATTCATCAAATTCAATAAAAAGAACATTAAATTTCCGCGAAAGGAGGATGGTACACGCGTAGCTCGTGAAGAGGTTCTAGATATTACCTTAGAAGAGGTA
>JAHDHB010000478.1 GCA_020631545.1 Saprospiraceae bacterium
AGCAATATTAAATAAAAATCGAAGGCAAGATTTCAATTTCACTTAGTATTCAATTTTTTTTGTTTAAAATTGGGGGAAACTATAGACTAGGCTTAAATAATTCCCTGTAAAAACGGGGCAAACATATTTCTAAGTAAAAATTTCATTGTAAAACTTTATCGTTTTGATAGAATTATAACCAAAAAACACTAATTTTATGCAGCAAGGGAATTCGTTCTCTTGTTGTATTCTTGTAATACTTTGTAAGTAAAAGCAGCATGAGATCTATTGTTTTTTAAACTTTAGATAGCATGCTGCTTTTGCCGTTTTGGGGGAAATAAAGCAGAGGAATCCACTAAAAAATACAAGGATTTTGCAAAATAAAAATTAACTATTTGGGCAAGAATTGAACGGAAATACCTATATTCAGTATTGAGTATACCCACAGTTCAACATTCGAAAAGCCACCCAAACAGATGAAGAAAATTGCCGTTTTTCTTGTAGTTATTTTTATATTTCTACTACCTGCCTATAATGCTATACTACGAGATTATACCAATGCGCCTAGCACTATTTACACCAATGCCAATATCCTAACCTTGGAAGAGGAAATCCCTACAGCCGCTGCGATGTTGGTCGAAGATGGCAAAATTAAGGCTATCGGAAGCGAAGAGGAAATCATGGCTATGAAAAAGCCTATTATAAAGGTGGTAGACCTAAAGGGAGCTACCGTCCTGCCTGGTTTTATAGATGTACACACCCATGCAGCTCTTTCCGCTGTGATGGCAGAAATGGTCGATTTATCAGGTTTTAAACATCAAAATAATCAAGAAGTTTGGGCACATCTAAAAGAAGTAGCCTCCCAAAAAGAGGCCGGGGAATGGATCGTGTGTAAAGGCATCGATCCCGTTTTAGTACAAGATTTAAAATCGCCCAACAAGCAGTTTCTAGACGACATTGCCCCCAACAATCCTGTCGTTATTTTTGCACAAAGTCTGCATAGTTATTGGCTCAACAGCAAAGCGTTTGATTTAGTGGGCATTACAAAAGAGACTCCTGATCCTTCGGAATTAAGTTACTACGAAAAAAACGACGCAGGAGAATTGAGCGGCTTGGTGGTAGAGCAAGAAGCTTTTTTGCCTATCATGGAAGTTCTTAAAAACGAAGTGTTTACTAACGATATACTGCTCAATGCCATAGCTGAAACCCTTAGAGCGTATGCCAAAAATGGAAATACCACCATCGTCTCTACTGGCTTAACCATAAAAGACAAAAAAGGACTCCGTTTATTCGAGCATTTATCCGCACAAACGCCTACATTTTTCAATAAATTACTTGAAAAAACAGGCTTTCTAGCTGCTCGACAACCGAATCCCCGTCATTTCATCTATATTCGACACGATATGCCCCATCTTATGCCTGAAAAAGATGACCATCAAGATGATTTCTACGACATCATTGGCGTCAAGCATTGGTACGATGGTTCTCCCTACATCGGCAGTATGTATTTGAATAAACCTTACCTATCTTCGCCTCTTGCTATAAATGAATTACACATCCCCGCTGGTCACAAGGGAAAAGCCTTGATAGAAACCGAAGCCCTCGAAAATTTTATCAAACAATACCAAGAAAAAGGTTGGCAAATAGCTATTCATACCCAAGGAGATGCCGCTATTACAGAAGTATTGAATGCCTTCGAAAAGATCAATCAAGAACTCCCCCTCACAGAGAAACGACATCGTTTAGAACATTGTTTGCTGTTTCCAAAGTCAAGCATTGAACAAATGAAATCCTTGAATATCACCCCTAGTTATCACGTCAATCATATCTACTATTATGGTGATGCCTTGAAAAAAAGCATTATTGGCGCTCGTCGAGCAGAAGCCGTATTCCCCATAGCCAGTACCCAAGCCAAGGAAGTGCCCTACTCCCTTCATGCCGATCAACCCATGTTTGAAAGTCAGCCCTTCCGCTTAATCCGAACAGCCGTAGAACGCCGCACCAAAACGGGAGATATTCTTGGTGATAATGAAAAAATTACTATCATGGACGGCCTCAAAGCTTTGACGATCAATGCTGCATGGCAAATACACAAGGAGGATAAAATCGGCTCCATCAAACCTGGGAAATATGCCGATTTCGTCGTCATCGATAAGAATCCTCTAGAAACTCCACCGGCCAAATTAGATAGTATTCAGATCCTACAAACGTTCGTCAATGGAAATGAGGTGCTTTAGTATAGGGGGATTTGATACGCTATTTTTGAGGCGATAATTTGATTGATTATCAAGGGAAATATGTTTTGGTTTTTTGGGGAATTTGGTTTGCGATTTTTATAGGTGGTTTTGGGGTCTTGAATTTGTTTTGGGATTTGTTTTTTGGTTTTGGAGGTTTCGTTTTTTGATTTCGAAATTTGGTTTTGGGATTTCGAGGTTTGGTTTTGGGATTTTGGTTTTCAGACCCACGGGTTAAAACCCGTGGCTACAGACAGGGAACTCCTACGGAGTTTTTAGTTCGACTCGTGTGGATATTCCTCTAATCTAAAACACTAACCTTAAAGGAACAGGGGCACTCACACCCACTCACACACCCAATCTCGCAGCATCCAAGCGTTTCACAATAGCAGCTCGTTGTTCAATAAGAGAATCAAGCAAGCTATTTTTCTGTTTAAAAAGCGTAAAGAGCTTCCATTTTTCTTTAAAACTTAGCAAGAAATGCCAATAGCGGAGGACGAAAAAACCTGTTAGCGGTAAACTTAGTGCATAGGCTAAAGTAAGCCACCCATTTCCTAGAACATAGTAGGAACCATAGACTTGAAGACTATAAAAAATACTAAAACTTAGCATCCCTACATAAAGCATAATCGGTGCTATATATTCTTCATCTTTAGCAATTAAATAGGCGATTTTTGAAGGGAGGAGGTATGGAATATAATTGTTGATTAAGCCATAAAGATAGAGCGGAAATCCTAGGAGCAAACCGATAAAATGTTGAATACCCGTCCAAAAAAAGGAGCGTCGTTCCGAATGATTTTCCACCGTAGCGTCCTGTAGTTGCAAGCGTTTCAAGTGATGAAAATAGACCTTTAAATCTTGCCTCAAATCGGCAATTTCCTTTGGCGAATGCTGCTTGAAATAGTGTATCGCTTCCGCCATCCCCTTGGTGACCTGAAAATCTTCCTTAGCATCACCCTCCTTCCACCCTAAGTGCCTAAGCAGCCTTGATTTATAGACTTCTTCGATTTGGTGTAATAACTCGTCTTCTTCTTCATTTTCCGTAAGGATGATTTGCTCCTCTAATTGTGCTTTTACCGTTGAGGTCAGCGAGCGAACTGCTGCAAACTCATCTTCCTGATAAGCTGATTCCCAGTTTTTTAACTCTAGCGGTGGAGCAATATGAACAAATAAATCACTACGAAATCGCCTAGGATCAGAATAATTGATACCAATGGTGAGCAGCTTGATGCCCAACTTAAAATCATACTGCTGCGCTGCCCCTAGACCGATACGCGCAGCCCCCGTTTTTATTTTTCGTAACTTCCGCTCGTGAATACTCGTTCCTTCAGGAAAAATCAAAATCATTTTCCCTTTAGCCAATTCTTCATAACAAGCTTTAAATGAAGCATTATTGTCGACTTTCCCATCCTTCGAATCTTGCCTTCGAGCAAGGGGAATTAAGCCCAAACTACGCAAAATACGACTGACTAAAGGCGTACGAAAAAAAACAGCTCCTGCCAAAAAATGTGGTTGCTTTGGCAGCAGACTAGCAATAATCGTAGCATCCATAAACGTATTCGGATGATTAGCAGCTACCAACAACGGCCCTTCCTTAGGAATCAAGTGCTTATTCTCAATCTTCACGCGCCTAAAAAATACACGAATAGCTATGCGAAGAAGTAAACGAAGAAAATACATTTTTTTTAGTTAAAAGTTTGGAGTTAAACCTTTGGGCCAAATTTTCTGCACATTTTGGGCAGAAAATAAAATTGTAGCGTTTTTCCTAAAGGACACACAGCACGTCCGCTATCCCACGATACCCCCCGCAGACGTACCGCCTGGTTTGCTCTTTAGATTTTGCTTGCTCTTCTTGGTTCTAGCTTGACCAGCTAATGAGTTAGTAGTTGCATTGATGTTCTTTCTAGTGAAAGCATACGCAATGAGAGCAACTCCTAATTCCTAATTCGTCATTCGTAATTCCAAAGGCTACTGGTGTACGACACCACAAACGCCATCACGACCATCACAAAAGCGTTCCGTTTGCACGCCCGTGATACACATTTCAGCCAAAAGCGGAGGAGAACCAAAGTAAGGGCCGCCATCTCCAGGGCAATCGCCCGAAGTCATATCATCAGAACAAGGCCTACGCTTAGGATGATCAGCACCTGCACAATGCATCATTTCATGAATCAACGTTTGAGCAATTTCATCATCTCCTTGTGGGAATAACAGGTTGAAATTGATGTCAATATAATTCCCACCCACATTCGCAGAAGCATTATAATTAGGGCGAGTTTCTATACCATGGCTAATAGGCTTTTTATAAGCATTCAATAAAGCCTCCTTATGTTCTTTCGAAAGCGAATCACAAAGCCTAGCACGGTAATGGGCATAACTATGCCGCTCTAGTAAACGAGCTTTATTTTCAGGAGAAATAGCCGAATCAAAAGTAAAATTCAACATCAATCCCGTTTGCGACCAACGCATAAAAGGCATACTACCGGAATAGCGTTGAGGCAAAACATAACACGCAATCCCCTCATCTTTATAACGGTGTTTTGCTATAGCCTCATCCCTTTCCTCCTTAGAAGTCGTGTAAAAATGATTGCTGCCCCGCCTTCGCCAAAGTCGGTAAAGCGGAACATTATTCGGTTGCTCCCCTTCGAATACATAACAAGCAATACCTTGATCCTTATAGCGATAACGCGATACCGCACGTTTCGCCTCCGTTAGCGAAGTCGTATAAAAATGATCACATTTGCGTTGATGAAAACATCTATACAAAGGAATCGTACCCGGAAGTTGCTTAGGGAAAACATAGGCTGCAATACCTTGTCTTTCATACCCTTTTTGAGGAGCCGTTTCTCCTCTTATGTCTGTCGTATAAAAATGATCTGCCATGATTTGGGTTTAATTTTCTATAAATTTTATTCGCTGCGCTACAAAATAAGGGTTTAGGGTTACACATCTCCTTAAATTGGGCAACCATAAAGGATTGCCCCTACCCAGTAATTAGATTTTAGTTTTAAGATCATTATCTCCAAAAGAACTACACTTCATGTTTACAGATGCAGGAATACCTAAAGACGGAAACCCGTAGGGGCAAACCCTTGTGGTTGCCCTCCCTTGTGGTTGCCCTCCCTTGTGGTTGCCCCTCCCTTGTGGTTGCCCTCTGAATCCTTTTTTCCAAAGAGTTTGGATGTCCTATGTCCCTAATCTGTCTTTGATGAAAAACCTAATTTACCATAAATAGACAGCAATCACAACGCCCATTCCAAAGAAGAAGATAGCCCAAACTAAAGTAGAAACACTCGTACGAAAAGCGATAGTATCTTCCAGTGAAACATAAGGTTCTTCCCCCTTTTTGCCTATACTCCCTATAATCAGCTTCGAGTCGCTCAATCCCCTTTCCCAAAACGACATTTTATCAGCCTTTTTGACGTGGATTTG
>JAHDHB010000479.1:0-2016 GCA_020631545.1 Saprospiraceae bacterium
CAGGGAAACCAGCAGAAAAAGCTGGTTTAAAAGCGGATGATGTGATTGTGCAATTGGGGGATAAAGAAATCAAAGATATTTATGATTATATGGACGTTATTGAAATCCTACACGAAGGAGATAAAGTTCCTATAAAAGTACTGAGAGGTGAAAAAACAGTGGAAAGTGAGGTGCAATTTTGAAAATTAAAATCAAAATTAAGGCAGCGTTCATTGAGGGTTCTCAGGGATAGTTAAGAATACTTGAGAACCTTCACTTGTTTCAGAAAAGTCGACTCTAAAGACAAGTGTTTTTAGGGAGATACGTATTGGATACCCCTCTAAAAAAGAGAATCCCTTGCTCAATCTTTCGATAGAACAAGGGCTCCCTAACCCAAACAAATAAACACAAAAAACTACCTTTGTGTAGCTATTTGATTGCAATTTACGGTGAATAATAGCAGAATCAAAAAACAAAACTATTTTCTTGTGACTGGATAAAGCTAAAGCCTTTGGTGTTTTTTTATAAAGATTTTTTGGTTTTAATCATTGGTTACTAGTTTTTTTGAGCTAAACAGATTGAACTATTTTTGCTAGGTTTTGTTATATTTTTTTGTGTCTTTTTTCGCGATAATAATTGCTTTTTTATTTTTTTGGGTTGAAAAATATCTCTTTTGAGCCTGAAATTGACATTGTATTTGAAAATTAAGGTAGATAATTTAGCCTTAATTTTGAATTGGTGCAGTAAAATCGGGCTGGTTTTTTAATTTTGTTGTTTATTAAGTGTGTTATTATTCATGAATTGCTGAAAGCTGTTTAAATATAGTACATGCTAGGGTCTACAAATCAAATTATACGATATGCTTTTTATTATTTCTCCTGCAAAAACGTTGGATTTTTCAAAATCTACTGTTGGGAACCATTCCATTCCTCAACTATTAGGACAAAGTGGAATCTTAATAGATGAATTGAAAACAAAAGATGCGGCGGCTATAAAATCCTTGATGAAGGTAAGCGACAAAATCGCTGAATTAAATGTTGCACGTTATAAAGCATTTACTACGCCCTTTACCTTGGAAAATTCAAAGCAAGCTCTCTTAGCTTTTAAAGGAGATGTCTATCTTGGATTAGATGCGGTTTCTTTTGATGAGAAAGATCTAGGCTATGCCCAAGAACATCTAAGGATATTATCGGGCTTATACGGTATCCTAAAGCCTTTAGATTTAATGCAACCTTATAGATTGGAGATGGGGACGCGGCTACAAAATGAACGGGGCAAAAATTTGTATGAATTTTGGGGGGAACGCATTACAGAACTGCTTAACCAAGAGTTAAAACAGCAGAAAAAGCAAATTATTGTCAATTTAGCCTCAAAAGAATACTTCAAAGCTGTTAAGCAAAAGGCTCTTCAGGCAGAGGTTTACAATATTGCGTTCAAAGAAAATAAAGGCGATCAATATAAAATAGTCGCATTTTTTGCGAAAAAAGCACGTGGAATGATGTGCCATTATGCCGTCAAAAACCAAATCACCCAAGTAGAAGATCTCAAAGGATTCGATTACGATGGTTATTTCTTCAATGCTGATTTATCATCAGAAAAAGATTGGGTATTTACGAGATAAAGCCTTAGGCAGAACCACAGTAACCAATAATGTTCCACTCTCTACTTCTGATACTACTTGCAATTTAAAAGCGTAGGAGTAAGCCCGTTGTGTCCGCTTAAAATACCGATGTACTTTCTTTTCCATCTTTCCTTAATTTTTGTGTAACACTATTTCAGGACGGGACAAAGAATTAAAAAAGGCAACTCAAGAAATGAGTTGCCTTTCCTTTTTTATAAAAACGTGTTGACGTTATGTTTACATCATACCAGGCATTCCGCCACCACCATGCATATGTCCACCGCCACCACCAGCATTCTCTTCTGGCTTGTCGTTGATTACACACTCAGTAGTTAAGACCATACCCGCGATAGATGCTGCATTTTCTAAGGCGATACGAGTTACCTTAGTTGGGTCGATGACACCTGCTTTTTTCA
>JAHDHB010000479.1:2026-5644 GCA_020631545.1 Saprospiraceae bacterium
ATTACACACTCAGTAGTTAAGACCATACACGGATGTTTTCTAAGTTTGTTGGTTCGATGACACCTGATTTTTTCAAGTCTTCGTAAGTTTCGCTGTAAGCATTGTAGAGCACCCTTACCTTACTTTTAGTAAAACAACAGAACCATCTACGCCTGCATTCTCAGCAATAATGCGTAATGGTGCTTCCAAAGCAGTACGGACAATAGCGATACCAGTAGTCTCGTCGCTGTTATTTCCTTTTAAATTCTCAAGAGCGTTTACTGCACGAACTAGTGCAACGCCACCACCAGGAACGATTCCTTCTTCTACGGCTGCACGAGTAGCATGAAGAGCATCGTCAACGCGATCCTTCTTCTCTTTCATTTCTACTTCTGTAGCAGCACCAACATAAAGAACAGCAACACCACCAGCTAGTTTAGCCAAACGCTCTTGCAACTTCTCACGGTCATAGTCAGAAGTCGTAGTCTCCATTTGTTGTTTGATTTGATTCACTCTAGCGTCAATCATTTCTTTTTGACCAGAACCATTTACGATAGTCGTATTGTCTTTGTCAACGATGATTTTTTCAGCAGAACCAAGGTGTGCGATTTCTGCATTCTCAAGCTTATAACCTTTTTCTTCAGAAATAACCGTACCACCAGTAAGGATAGCAATATCTTCTAACATTGCTTTTCTACGATCTCCAAAACCAGGCGCTTTTACTGCTACAACTTTAAGTTGTGCTCTTAGTCTATTGACTACCAAAACTCCTAGTGCCTGACTATCAATGTCTTCTGCAATGATTAAAAGTGGTTTACCAGTACCAACAGCTTTTTCTAAAACAGGAACTAAATCCTGCATGTTAGAAATTTTCTTGTCGTGGATAAGGATAAGAGGGTGATCATATTCCGCATTCATCGTTTCTGCATTCGTGATGAAGTATGGAGAAAGGTAACCACGATCAAACTGCATTCCTAGTACTTCCTCTACATAAGTTTCTGTACCTCTAGCTTCTTCAACAGTGATAACACCATCTTTAGTAACTTTACGCATGGCATCGGCGATCAATTTTCCAATTTCTGGATCATTATTCGCTGAAATAGAAGCAACTTGCTCGATTTTCTCAAAGTTATCACCTACAACTTCTGATTGCGCTTTCAAGTTTTTAACAATTACTCGAACTGCTTTTTCGATACCTCTTTTCAAATCCATTGGATTTGCACCTGCAGCTACGTTTTTCATACCTGTGGTAACGATAGCTTGAGCCAAAACAGTAGCTGTAGTTGTTCCATCACCAGCGATATCAGCCGTTTTGGAAGCAACTTCTTTTACCATTTGAGCGCCCATGTTCTCAACAGCATCTTCTAATTCGACTTCTTTTGCAACAGAAACACCATCTTTAGTGATTGCAGGAGCGCCGAATTTCTTTTCGATAACCACGTTACGACCTTTAGGGCCTAAGGTTACCTTCACAGCATTTGCTAATGCATCAATTCCCGATTTCAATTTTTCGCGGGCATCAGATTTAAAGCTAATCTCTTTAGCCATTGTTCGTATGATTTTTTGATTTAAAGTAAAATGGATTGAATTAATGGAGTTGAAAATTAAATTTTCTCCATTTAGGCAGTTTTAAAACTGCTCAAGGATTTAAGCCTAAGCTGAGCTTCTTATAAAATGACTAGGATGTCATCTTCTCGCATAATTAGGTAATTGTCACCTTTGTATTCTAACTCTTGGCCAGCGTATTTACCATATAAGACCACATCTCCTTTGCTAACGGTCATGGCATTACCTTCTTTACCAGGGCCAACAGCGATGACTTCACCTCTCTGTGGCTTCTCTTTAGCTGTATCAGGGATGATAATTCCTCCTTTGGTTTTCTCTTCCGCCTTTGCTGGCTTAATTACAACACGATCGTTGATTGGTTTCATAGTAAAAATTAATTAAAGTTTTGTAATGGTCAATGTTGTTACAAATGATTCTATAAGAACCAAATAATTGATTTACATACACCCATTATCATGAGTTGTGCCAATCCGTTTTTTATGACAAAATTTCAGGAGAACCTGACAAAATCGGAGAGCTAACTGCCATTTATTGAATATGCTATAGATTTAATTGACTTTCAGAATGGGCTAACGAAGAAAAGCCCGCAATGTTTGATATTGCGAGCTTCGATATAAGTTGAATTGACGACTTGCGTCAATACTAATTTCCTTCAAAAAAGGACGAAAAAATCCTAGCCTTTATAGTAGTAAGTCTGTGCTTGTTCTACTTGTTGTGCATCTTCAGGAGAGATAATCAGGCTACTTTCTTGAGTTTTCGAGGCTGGTTGGCCGTCACCTCCACTACCTGAACCAACAACAAGGCTGGTAAGCAAGCACAAAACGAATAAGGTAATGGCTAATCCCCAAGTAAGTTTCTCAATGACATCCGTTGTTTGAGCTGCACCAAGCATTTGGTTGGCACTTTTACTTCCTCCAAAAGTAGAATCTAATCCACCTCCTTTCGGGTTTTGAATTAAAACAACTCCCATCAAAAGGATACAAACTAGGGCGGTAAGAACTGTTAATAAGGCTAACATATTGATCAAATTATTTTGTTGTTCCAAGTAGAGCGCGAATATACGCTAGTTTTGGCTAAAAATCAACTTTCTGCTTTCAATTTTGCCAACTTGCCTGCAAAGTACGTACTTTTTTCTGGGAATTTCAAAATTAATTGTTCGTACATGCGTATGGCTTTATCTCTTTTGCCTTGAAAAGCCAATAACTGCGCCAAGGGTTCGGAAATGAGGTTACCATGTTCCATTATACTCTCCTTCGCCAGTTTTTTTATGCTTTTTTTAGTTTTTTTCTTCTTTTTTGGCTTTTTACTTTTCTTAGAGCTCTTTTCTTTACCTGTCGTTTTGGCAGTTTTTTCAGGTATAACCACTTCTGGCAGTTTTTCTTCTACTTCAATAGGTTTCGGAATTTCCTCAAGTTCTTCCGTTTTTTCTTCAACAATGCTTTCCTCTAAAGCGCCTAATTCTTCTGAAGGATTAAACGCTTCCTTTGAAATGGGGCTTTCTTCTTCTTCTGAAGGATTAAACGCTTCCTTTGAAATGGGGCTTTCTTCTTCTTCTTCTTCTTCAGAATTAACTAAGGATTCAACCGTGGAAATTTCTTGAGCTGTTTCTTCTTCACCATCACCGTTTAGACTTGATAACCAATCTGTAAAAGAGAAATTTCCATCCATCGTCATTGCTTCTTCATTAGTAGAGATTTCTTCCTCTTCAGGCTCCACTGTATCAGTAGGCTTGTCTTTTTCAACTATCTCATCATCCATATTTTCTTCAAGCGATACTATGTTTTCTGGCTCTTCAATTGGTAGAGTTTCTTCTATAGAAAAGGCTTCATCTACAGGTTCGATGGTAGTGGATGCTTCTTTTTCAGCCAGGGGAGGAATGGTATCCTTCATCAAACTGTCCGTCCCTAGTTCTGTATAAGGTTGGATAGGTGTGCCTTCCTCAATAGGTAAGTATGACGAGCGGTCTTGGGCATCTTCTTTGAGGTTCGATAAAGCAAGCTCGAAGGTGTTTTCCTCTTCTGATGTTTCAGCATTATCTACTGGTTCCAATTTTGAATCACTTATCTCATTCCC
>JAHDHB010000012.1:0-6853 GCA_020631545.1 Saprospiraceae bacterium
GTTTTCATTTCGTTCTCTTCTTCTGAGAATGATTTTTTTCAAGAAAAACACCTCAAAATATGAGGCAAGAGTTCAGCTCCCCTCTTTGCGAAAGGAAGA
Organism: Saprospiraceae bacterium; assembly: GCA_020631545.1. GTDB lineage: Bacteria > Bacteroidota > Bacteroidia > Chitinophagales > Saprospiraceae > JAHDHB01. Next base: position 100 of record JAHDHB010000012.1, read on the forward strand.
AAAAGAATAAAGCGGTCAGCCTTTATTTTTTTCTTGCTTTCGGAGAGAGGGGTTGGGGGTGAGTTTCGCGAAATGAGGTTAAATTTACAAACACTTAGCTTGTCATCACCTTAGCTTTCAGTTCAGGATGTTCCTCCATAAAACCCTTGTATTGATTCCCTGGTTTAAAAACGATCTTTTTTCCAAAGATGCCGGCCTCATGAAGGTAAATTGTGATATAAGGAAAAAGCATACGGTGTTTTTCGACGATTTTTTCAATGCTATCATGCGAATAACGGCGCATTTCCCGATAATTACCCACATACATAAACTCATCATCCATCTCAACACGCTTAAGCGAGTAAGAAAGAAGATAATAAGCAAGCATCCCCAAAACAAAAATGCTCAGGAGAATTAATCGACTAACCATCGTCCCCTCTTCGGTTAAAACCAAGTAAAGACCAATGGTGCTAAAAAAAACAACCCAGAATACCGGAAACACCAGCTTAAAAGCTATAGTAGTTTGTGAAGATAGATTTTGCATAGTACGCAAAGATAGCGGTTTGTAATGGACAATGTAGAATTGACGATAGAGAATTTTTGCAATCCTTACCCTTCAGCCACCAAGCAAGTACCACGAACTCCGTAGGAGTTCCCTGTCTGTAGCCTAAGGTTTTAACCTTAGGCCTCTAAAATCATATTTCCAAACAGGATCCACGGCACTCTAATTACCACCAATAAAAAAAAGCGTTGCCAACAATTTCTGTTGACAACGCTTTTTATATATAAGAATGTTAGAGAGTCAAATTATAAATCTTTAGGACTGCTAGAACCTTCCAAGTCTCCAAAATCAAACAACAAGGAGAATCGGAGCGTATTATCCAAAGGATTTCGTTGGTTAGAAGTAGGAACCAAGTAAGAGAAGTTCAGTCCGAAGATACTGTATTTCAAACCTAAACCAACGGTGAAGAACTTACGATTACCCTTGGTTTTGTGCTCATTATAGTGGCCAAGACGAACAGCAAACTGCTTGTCATACCAGTATTCAAGACCAACAGAATACATGAACTCGTTAATTTCTTCCGAAAAACCACCAGGAGCATCACCAAAAGAAGTAAAAGCAGCAGAAGCGACAGAAATTTGCTTGTAATCCGGTACACCGTCATTATCATTGTCCACTAGTTCTTCATCAGGTGTAGGAACCAACAACTTATTGATATCAAAAGCTAAAGTGATAGAGTTGTAGTCATCAAAGTTATATTCCAACGCATTACCGATACCCAAGTTAGTAGGGATAAAGTCACGGTTTGTAGAGTTGGTATAAGAAATCTTTGTACCGATATTAGAAATGGCAACGCCTAAAGTATAATTAGATTTTTTTCCTCCAATTTCCAAAGGCTTATCATAAGTAAAAGAAAGATCCGAAGCAAAAGCAGTACCTGGAGTAACCGTTTCACCATTTACCTCAGCGCCATTGGCAAGCTTCGAGTATATAAATTTCAAGGCCAAACCAGCCGAGAAATTATCACTCAACTTTCTAGAATAAGCACCAGCTATTTCAAATTCATTAGGACGATCTTGCCCGATGGCTCCACCATTTTCATCCGTAAATTGGATGTTACCTAAAGAAAAATATCGGATACTCAATCCTGCTGTTTGCAGTTTATCAATTCGTTTATAAGCAGACAAGTAGGCTAGATATACATCTTGCAAGCCCAAGGCTCTCAACCAAGGAGTATACGTAGCCGAAATGGCAAAATCTTTATCGGCGAAAGCCAGTTTTGAGGGGTTAAAATGCATAGCATTCGGATCCGCAGAGATCGCAATTCCTACGTCCCCCATTGCTCCAGACCTTGCATCTGGTATAATTCTTAAGAAAGGTACAGCAGTATTAATCGTATTTACACAGCGTTTCCCTGTTATAGTATTGAATCCGTCTTTGCATTCCGCTACTTGGGCGTTGCTAGAAGACATAAAGAGCGTTAGCGCCCCTACAATCAGGGCTACCTTTGATATGATCCGTTTCATAGTCCTAAAATTCCTGGTTTAGAATTGTACAAAAAACTAAAATTGCATCTCGACTGTTCGGGATAGAACGTGAGAGATGGAACTAAGCTTACTTTTTTTAACGTACTAAAATATGTGTGTATAAAAGCTTAAAATGTAAAGTTTATCGTATATCGATGCAATTTTAATGAAAAGGTAATAAAACGAAATTTCCCCCAAATGGGAAATATTTTTCTTAATAGTTATAGGGTTCTTGGCTCTTGCAAATGCAAAGTTAACGAACTCCAAGCTTATCTGAAAACAAAATTAATAGAATAATCCAATTCCCAGTTATATTTTAAGTCACTTATTCTACATTTTTGCCTAAAAGATACAAGATTTTCTCGAAACGTGACTCGGTAAATTAAACGCTCAAATGTTAACAATTATTGTGCCGACCGTTAAAAAGTTCTTAAAAATCTTTCTACTCTAGGGGAGCATAGCCGCTTGGCTTTCTTACATCGTAAGGCTTTTCGACCTGTACAATCCTCCAAATCAGTAACAATAATACTTATAGAAGATTTGCTCAAAAATTAGGCGAAATATCTGCAAAACCTTTGTAACTCTTGCTTCACCGCTTGTGCAGGTTGAGACTTTCCGTGATAATTTTTTTATGAAAAAAAATACCTCAATACGTTATCGCAAATTGTCCTTTGTTAACATGTCCATTATTGAGATTTACTTCAAAATCACCAATTTTTCAAAAGCACTATTAGACGTAATAACATCACCATTGGCATTGATGGCGCCCACTTTCACCTTATAGATGTATACGCCTTTCCCGATCCTGTCTCCAAAATCATCCCTTCCATCCCATTCTATATCTGTTACACGGTAGCCATTGGTCATTATCTCCGAATCAATGGTCTTTAGCAAGCGCCCACCTACGGTGAAAATCTGGACTTGAACAGAAAGGGCTTGGCTAGGAAAATTATGATTGAATTGAAAACTGGTACTTGTGGTAAATGGATTCGGGAAATTCAATACTTGAGAAATCGACAGTTGAGCAGATGATGCTACGATAAATTCGGTATAATCCTCTCCACTATTGTTTGAAACATCCCACGCCTTCACTTTTATAGTATGAAGTCCTTCCGCCAAACCCGACAAAGGATATCGTACTTCTCCTGCTTTGGGGTTATCAAGTTCTGATTCATAGTAGTCATTCAATACATAGGTATCACTCGTTTTTGCGTCCAAAACCCCTGTTAAATCATGCCCAATGCCTGTACCAACCGTATTGATACCTACATCATCAGTGATTTTGGCAAACAGAACGGGGTTTTCGTCCGTAGTTCCTCCAAATGCAAAGTTCTCATCATTAAGGTAAACTTTCACCTTAGGAGGATCATTATCCGTGACACCGTTTTCGGCTGTTCCTCCTATAACGATACCCGAATAATACCCTCGGGCATCACGGCTAGAACCATCATCCGCATAGTAGCTTATCTTCCCAAAACCATACTGATAATTAATGTCACTAGGCACGACAAAGGTGAAGCTAAACTCCCCATTTGTGACGCTCGTGCGCCCCTTGAAAATGATGTTTTTTTGTAGGTTAAACGACTTATCTAGGCTACCAGAATCGTTGACCAATGTTTTGACATCTTGACTTTTATCATAAACCGTTGGGGTAATGATGCCGTTGAAGTCAGTCAAGATACCACCACCTGCTGCTTCGATGTAGCCCTTAATGGTGACTTCTTGCAAGGCTTGAATGGTGTCGGTTCCCGTTATCGAATTTCCATTAATCGTGGAGGTTTTGATATTGTATTGAGGGTTAGGGAGATAAAGGGAAGGATCGCCTAGTAGTGTAAATTTACGTCCATTCCTTAAATCTGGTCCTGTTGGAATCATATTCTTACTCAAACGAAGTATCTCACCTATACTAGGAATCTTTCCATTAACGGGTTCAAACATTTTATTGAAAACGGCACGTGTTATGGTTTCATTTGTTGAAGCATAAACCGCTCTTACTGTTGTAAACAAACCTATAGCCCCTCCATCGTTCTTCGTCAATAACAACTCTGCTGCACTAGGAGCCGTAGGATCTTCAAAAGGACCGAAAGTACAAGTAGCCGTAACAAACAAGGGCAGAGTATTGTAATTATTCCAAGTCAAAGCCTGATCTATTGTGAAAACACGTTCTTGCGACCAGCCTGTTGGGCCTCCATGCCCCATATAGTTCACAACTAGTTGACCCTTAAAGCCTATATTGGTATTGAGGGCTTCCGTTACATCAGGATAGCGATTACCACCGGGTGTACTTACTTGGTTAAAAGCATCCCAGTACAACTTGTCGATATTAAAGACAGGATGAGCTATGGACAGCGTTCTTGAGATACTATCTGCGTCGTCTATATGTGTATTGTCATCTTCATCATCTGCATTGAATAACAGCCTGTTGCGCCAGTCACCTAAGCACTCAGGGCTTGTTTCGTAATGAATGATTTTATTGACTATAGCATTCGCTTCTGTTAAATTTCTAACAGGGAAACGACCGATAGCAAGATCGACACTTCCTGAGTTTATATTTCCTCCTTCATTGTCATCCAATAAACCGAAAAAATCATCTGAAGGATGACTATCTAGGGCATCTATAGCGGAAATGGTATAAGTTTGAAAGGTAGGAACCAAGTTATAATTGTCCGTTATTTCATAATGGTTTTTATAATCAAAAGAAGCATCACCAAATAAAAGTAGGTATTTCAATCCATTTACGGGACTTGCTTGATCATAAAAATACTTGGCAAAATCGCGGATAGCTGTTACATCTTGCATTCCAGATGAGAATTCATTGTAAATAGCATTAATTTCAACAGCTGTTACTTCAATACCACTATGGCTTTCTCGATGTTCTACAAAACGTTGTACAGAGCTTTCTAGAGAACTGTGATAAATGACGAGCATGTCAGATACCTCTAAAGCATGTAAATTTTGATTTGCTATCGCAATGCCTGCTTCAGGTACAAGCACATCACTCATTTCAAAAGCAATGTACTCGGGTAAACCAGAAATCACAGCGCCAAAACTGGCCTGAGAACTAGCTGCATTGTAATTAAACGCTTGAATTTTTGGTTCTAGAGGATTACTGATGTCCCAGATCGCAATTCCCTCTGGTGCATTGGAAAGCGTGTACGTCGCACTAGCTTGAGCCAGCGCATTTTTATCTCGAAAAGCCAATTGTTCTCCTTCGAATCGAAGTTGGCGACGAGCATTTAAAGTAATATAGTCCAGCCAGCCTTCTGCCGTAGAGTTAGGCTTTTGGTATTCAAGTTTCACTACAATATTATCGGAAGTAGACGAAAAATCGACAGTTCGGCTACGTAAATTGGCATAACGTAAGTAAATTGAACCACTTACGGAGCCCATTGATTCTGCGTACAATTGGTTTCCATTAGCAAAAACATTAAATTGGTGTGTACCTCCACCTACAGAACGTGCAATAACTTGACAAGTCAGATCTATAGGTGTTGAGGTGACGAGATTGGGAAAGGAGAAATTATAGGAGCGTTCTGTCGTAAACTTAAAGGAAGGCCCAAACCATTCTTTACCAGAGCCAGAAGTACCTGTATTCTCAGCCAATATATTGATTTCTTCCTCCTCCCAGTGTCGAAAATCATCAAACTGATTGGTTGAGTAAGCCGTTGAAGAAATAGAAGCGTTGGAGTTTATCCGTTTACTAGATGGATTACCGTCATTGATTCTAAGAAAATAATAATTATTGTCATCATAAAGATGCTGTTCCATCACAAAACGATTCTGATTCTCGTCATACTTCCATTGATTGGGGCCTTCACCATAAAACAGAATAAAATCGCCATTATCAAAACTTCCATCATTTTCTCCGCTAATGTAAATGGCATTCTCTACCAAATCATCATAACGGCTTATTGCATTATCTTCAGGGAGCATTCCACCACCATTCCCAAACAGTTTTATATGTCGTGGGTTGATATTCTCAACGGGTATTCCTAAGGTATTTTTTAAATAATCAAAGTCCAATTTATGAATGCCGTTTTGAGCTACAGGTATTTTATAAATGTCACCAATGCTAAGTACCGAAGTGCTTGTTGTTAGGCGATTTGTTGTATTTTGGCGCGAATTTGGTATGAGAAGAATTTTTAGTTTAAATGAAATAAGCTTTTCAAAAGTCCCCGTGGCGAGATTTTTGCGTATAGGAATGAAGGAAATGAAGCCAAACGGTGTCTTCCTATCGAGACTTACATTGGCACGGACGATTATTTCTTCCGACAATTGAGTTTCATCGATTCCCCTCGTGTCCTCCAAAGGGAGGTATTCAGCTTCTACAAAGGTCGTTTTCAACTCACCTGAAGCTGTTACGGGAAAACGTTTGGTGAAAATAGGAAGTGTCGGAGATTTGTCATTATACGAAGCATTTTCAAAACGATGTATGAAAATGGATTTCTGTTCGTTTATGTTGTATGTCCTAACATTTTTCTCCCAATTTATGGTTTCGCTAATATAGATTGGGGCGCTTGCAAATAAGCTTGTTAATGTGCATATTAGGAATCCTAGAGTAAGGCTGTTTTTCATAGTGAATATGGCTTTGATTTCAACGGACGAATAAGTGCCTAGGCAAATTTAGTAAGTAAAAAGGACTTATTCCACTTTAGAACGCAGAACTGTCCTCTATATTGCCTTTATAGAAGGTGTAGGTAAATAATTGACATGTTTTTATCGTATTTTTATACAAATCGAATTCAAC
>JAHDHB010000012.1:6953-9647 GCA_020631545.1 Saprospiraceae bacterium
CTTAAGTAAGGTTGAAAAAAATCTTCTTTAATTTCAACTGTTCTATAAACTTAGTCGTATAAAAGGATGTTTGATTAAAGCAATTTATTTTACTTCTTGTGGTGTTAACGTGAAATCGATTCATGCAAAAAAGAATACTGTTTACAACTAGCTTGCTTTTTTTACTGGTATTGAGCCAAGCACAAGACCAAGTGTTTAGCCAATTTTATGCAGCACCGCTTCAGCTAAATCCTGCTTTGACTGGGGTGGTAGAAGCGCCTAGAATTACCTTGAACTATCGTAATCAGTGGACGGCTTGGCCTTCTGCCTATGCTTCTTATGCGGCTTCTTATGATCAATACATTCATCAATTACAAAGTGGTTTTGGATTGAGTGTTTTTTCAGACAATGCAGGAAATGGAATATTTTTGACGAACCGTATTGCTGCTTCGTATTCTTATAACTTGAGCTTGCAAGAAAATTTGTTTTTAAGAGGAGGATTAGAAGTTGCTTTCGAGCAAAAAGTGTTGGATTGGGATCGTTTAATCTTTTTAGATCAGATTGATCCAATCAGTGGATATACCAATGAATCGGGTATTCCTAATCCTACAAATGAGGAAAGACCTGATTTGCTCAATCGAAATTATGTTGATTTCTCAGGAGGGTTATTGCTTTATTCGAATAAATTTTACGCAGGAACTACCCTTAGACATATTAACTCTCCTGATGAAGGTTTTTTAGCAGGATCGGATTTTGGTCAAGTGCCTATACTGTTTTCTTTACATGGGGGCGCTGAAATTAATCTCTCGGATCAGTACAATAATGGGGAAGAACCAGCGTTTATATCTCCGAATATACTCTTTGCCAAACAAAAGGATTTTCATCAGTTGAATGTAGGAGCTTATGTTAGTTTTTGGCAAGTATTTGGAGGCCTCTGGTATCGCCATACTTTTGCTAATGCAGACGCAGCCATCGTGTTAGCGGGGTTTAGGAAAGGGATCGTAAAGGTAGGGTATAGTTATGATTTTTCGATTTCTAAACTAGCAGGAAATACGGGTGGTTCACACGAAATCTCCTTGGTTTTGAATTTTCAAAGTGGTGAGCGTTTTAAACGAAAAAAACGCTCAAGACAATATAATGATTGCTTAAAAATGTTTAAGTAGGAGAGAAGGAAGGAGGAGAACCAAGCTGCTTGCTCTCCGTTTCTTAAAAAAAAATACAAGTAGAAGCGCTAACAATTTGGTGTTTTTACGTTAAAATAATATCTTGAGGCTTAATTAAAAAAATGATGTTGGTATAGTTCTGTTGATTTTTGAATTTACCAAATTTGTCATGTTGATTAAGAGCTTGTTACACTGTTTTTATACAAAGATTGGATATTATTGCACAAAGTTTAATTTGGAAGGCTTCTTCCGTTGTCGATGATTAAATACATAAAGTGCAATTTTATTGTTAAATTTGTAGGCCATTTTTCTAATAAATTTATCTGATATGAAGAGATGCTTAAATTTTGGTGCGCTGGTGCTTTTAGTACTATTTCTGTTTTCCTCTTGCAAAAAGTCAGAAAAATCCTCCACCACAGGTTGGAACTACAACGATACCGAATGGGGAGGGTTTGAAAAACTGCAATATAAAGGACAGGCCACTGGACCGAACCTTGTTATTATTGAAGGAGGTACCTTTTCTATGGGTACTACAGAACAGGATGTTATGTTTGAATACGATAACATTCCTAGGAGGGTTACTGTTTCCTCTTTTTACATGGACGAAACAGAGGTAGCTAATATTGACTACCGAGAATATTTATACTGGATTGATCGGGTGTTTAGTGAGTCTTACCCCGAAGTGTATTTGAAGGCATTGCCTGATACTTTAGTTTGGCGTGAAGAGTTGGCTTTCAACGAGCCGTTTGTCGAAACTTACTTCCGTCATCCTGCTTATGATGATTATCCTGTCGTGGGTATCAATTGGTTGCAAGCCAATGAATATTGTAAGTGGAGAACTGACCGTGTGAATGAGATGATTCTTATTGAAAAACAAATCCTTAACGAAAATGCAGAGCAAAAAGATGAGGATAACTTTAGTACGGAATCTTATCTTGTTGGTCAATACGAAGGAAGTGTAAACAAACCTCTTGAGGATTTGAGAACGGGGGGAGAGCGTCGCGTGCGCTTTGAAGACGGAATTTTATTACCTAACTACCGCCTTCCTACAGAGGCTGAGTGGGAATATGCCGCCCTTGCACTTGTTGGAAATCAAGTCTACTCTAAAGATGAACGTATAGCTGATCGTCGTATGTATCCTTGGGATGGAAACACACTTCGCTACAATAAGCGTGGTAAGTATCAAGGAGAAATGATGGCCAACTTCAAACGTGGTCGTGGGGATTATATGGGAATGGCTGGTAAATTGAACGATAACGCTCACATTACCAACCCTGTTCGTGAGTTTATGCCTAATGATTACGGCCTTTTCAATATGGCTGGTAATGTTAGTGAGTGGGTGATGGATGTTTTCCGTCCTCAAACTTCTACCTCTCTTAGAGGTGTGGATGATCACGATTTGAACCCTTTCCGTGGAAATGTTTACCAACAAAAAATCTTAGATGAAGAAGGTGCGCCTGTTGAAAAAGACAGCTTAGGCCGCTTACGTTACGAGATGGTTAAGGATGAAGATGTTGCCCACCGTGAAAACTATAAACGAGGTAATGTTCTG
>JAHDHB010000012.1:9657-32329 GCA_020631545.1 Saprospiraceae bacterium
AAGCGTGGTCAAGTTATCAACTACCTTGATGGTGATAAAGAATCTGAAGTTTTCTATAATTATGGTATTTCTTCCTTGATTAGCGACAAAGCTCGTGTTATTAAAGGAGGAAGCTGGGCTGACCGTGCTTATTATTTAGCACCAGGTGCTCGCCGTTTCTTAGACGAAGATCGTTCTTCTCGTTCACTTGGTTTCCGTTGTGCTATGACCCGTGTGGGGAGTCCAGCAGGAAACAAGTTCAAAGGAGGAAATCAGTTTCCTAAAAAGTACAAGAAAAAAGTTAAGCGTAAGTACAAATAAGCACTACGCACAACGCATACGAAAAAGCCGTCTTGTTCCTATTCATGGGTTCAAGGCGGCTTTCGTCGATATTTTAAAGATTCCCGATTCATTCTTGCTCAAACTTTGTAGGAGTTCTACTGTCGTCTTTGGGGTTCAACCTAGGACTTTGAACTATAAATTTCTGTTTCATTTTTAAGGATTTAAATACCTAATAGATAAAGTGTCGCTAAAAAAACTCTATTCCATATTTCAGAAATGTACTGAGGTTAGTACAGATAGCCGAAAAATCACCAAAGATTGTCTGTTTTTTGCGCTGAAAGGAGAAAATTTTGATGGAAATAAATACGCAAAACAAGCACTAAAAAATGGAGCGGCCTATGCCGTCGTTAGTGATCCCGCCCTAAAAAGAACAAGGAATTGTTTTTATGTGAAAGACACTTTGAAAACGCTTCAAGATTTAGCCAATTTTCATCGTAAGCAATTCAATATTCCTTTTATAGCGATAACGGGAACTAATGGAAAAACGACGTCGAAGGAACTTATTAGTGCAGTGCTAGGAAGTACTTATACCACTTCCTTTACCAAGGGCAATTTTAATAATCACATCGGTGTGCCGCTCACGTTATTAGGTATTTCTAAGGAGTCCGAAATTGCAGTTATCGAAATGGGCGCAAACCATATCGGCGAAATCGATTTTCTATGTAGAATAGCTGAACCTACTCACGGCATTATTACGAATATCGGTAAAGCACACCTTGAAGGCTTTGGTAGTCAGGAAGGCATCAAGCAAACGAAATCAGAACTCTATCGCTTTCTAGCTTCTTCTGGTGGGACTGCTTTTGTAAATATGGATGAACGGTTTCTAAATGAGCTAGTAGCTTGTGTCGCAGATACCGTGTCTTATGGAACGAAGTCAGAAAATCAATTTAGCGCAAAGCTAATTGAAGCCGATCCCTTTGTCAAATTCAGTTTTAAAGAGGCCAATAAAACGTATAAGGTGACCACTCAACTTTTTGGTCGATATAATTTTAATAATGCCATCACCGCTATGGCTCTAGGCTTGTATTTTGGGATAAAGCCAGAAAAAATAAAAGAAGCTATAGAGAATTATAGACCTACCAATAACCGTTCTCAATTAATAAAAAAAGGGAAAAATACCTTCTATCTAGATGCTTACAATGCGAATCCTTCGAGTATGCAATTGGCGGTGAAAAATTTTGGAGAATTAACCGCAAAACGCAAAGGAGTCATCCTAGGCGATATGTTAGAATTGGGTAAATATTCAAAAAAAGAACATGCCGCTATTTTGAATCTTCTACTCAAGCTACAAGATAAAGAAAAACTATCAGGACCTATTATACTAGTAGGGCCAGCCTTTAAAAAAGTAAAGGATCCAGAAAAAACGCTTTGGTTTCCAAATGTTCAAGAACTCAAAACATGGTACAGTAAGCAAAAATTTAAACACACTCATTTCCTGATTAAAGGCTCAAGAGGCATTCGATTAGAGGAGTTATTGAAATAAAATGAATTTATGATGTAAGAATAATAGCGAAAATCAGGTGTTGCACTCGATTTTGCATCGCAAAATCATACATCATATCGAAAATCGAATAATCGCCTGTAAAATGCGCTCAGGTATTTCATCTTTCGACGCCATCAAATAATCATTCTTAGAGCAAGCGATAATCCGATGTCTATTTTGTCTAAGATCGTTGCTTTCCGGCATTTCAAACCACCACCGCTCCGTCTGCAAGCTTTTCCAAAAAACCAAGTCTAAAGGGCTTTTGTCCATACTTACTTGGTATTGTACGAAAGCCTCAGACTTTATTGGCCATTCCTGATAGCGGTTGCAAACTCCTGAGGCAAAATACCATATCATCTGAGCGGCTAGTTGAGCAGTTTGATGGTGCTTATCTTTTTCAGGATCAAACCCATAGAAACCTATAGAGGATAATTTGTCACTCAAGCCAGCAAAATAGGCAACCTGACTCGCTTCCTCCGAAAACAGTCCACTAGGAGAAGGGAGGGCTTGTCCTGGCGCATCAGATTGGCGAATAGCAGATAAATCGAAGCTAAGCAAATCGGCATCTCGAATAGTAGGCTCCCAATCCTCAAGCTGTTTTTTGAGTAGGGCAAGCCTAGTACATTCAAAGCCTTTCTCAGCCATATACATCAATACCTCCTTGTCAACATAATGGCTCTGGTACCCCAATTGGGCTAGATGGAACAAGAAATGATCTTTTTGATCTAAAATATGATTCAAATAATAATAATCATTCTCTTTTTTTCGTTCATCCATCGTAAAGGGAATCCGTTCACCAAGAATAACAGCATTAACCGTCTCCTTTGATTGCTGATAAGCCATGTACTGCGGGTAGGTGTATGCCTGATGTCTTCCAATGATGATAGGGATTATTCCGCCAGCTAGAAGCTCGCTTAGTAGAGGTATAATAACATCTGGATGTATTTTCTGGATATTGCCCAAATCAGCAAAGGGTAATTCTTTCTGGTGGCAAGCCATAGAATAGAGATGAGGGCGGATAGCATTTGTAGCTTCTTCATCAATCCCTATCAAGGCCATCTTTATTCCCGTAAGTTCGGGGATACCATTTTTGTTGATTAGAATATTTTTCCCCCATTGAAAATCGCTCAATTGTTCCATTGAAATGAAGGATTCGGGGGAGAGTGGGCGTAGCCAATGATCAAGCATGAAAAATGAGTTGGAATTTAATGATTGTATTGAGATACCTTTTTTTTATCCTAGTAGAACCTATATTTGGTTTTGCTTAAATGAGTTCTTAAGTAGGAAAAGGGGGTAAAATTATGATTCTTCAAGCGTTGGAGATAGAAATATCCTAGATGTTGGGTAGATTGCTCGGACGTTTTGCTTCTGTTCTCCAATGAATTTTTAGATTCAAAAAAATAAAAGAAAAATGTTTGCAGTTGGGCTTATCTTCAAACGCTTATAAGTTCCGTAAAATTAGACAAATATCGACAGATTTACCCATCTAGCTAGGCAAAATTGCAAAAACAAATTTAACTTCTTTTGAGAATTAAGATGCATTCATTTTAATAAACTAAAAGGTATTTCTTATTTTTGGCGGACTAGACAAGACGCATGGATCTGGAATAAAAAATAATGAATGGAAGATTTACTGAAAAAGTATAAAAATCGTAGTCCTGAAATTGTCTTTGAATGGCATGATTCAGAAACTGAAGCTGTAGGATGGGTAGTCATTAACTCTCTAAGGGGAGGTGCGGCTGGTGGTGGTACTAGAATGAGAAAGGGCTTAAATAAAGAAGAAGTTATTTCTTTGGCAAAAGTCATGGAAGTGAAGTTTTCGGTTTGTGGCCCTCCTATTGGTGGTGCTAAGTCTGGTATAAATTTCGACCCTAGAGATCCAAGACATGAAGGTGTTCTTAAAAGATGGTATAAGGCGGTGTTTCCCTTGTTGAAAACTTACTATGGAACAGGAGGGGATTTGGATGTTGACATTAAGGAAGTTATTGATATTACTGAAAAGTTGGGGCTTTGGCATCCTCAAGAAGGAATAGTCAATGGCCATTTCAAACCGACCAAGGGGCAAACGATAAAAATACTTGGGGATCTTCGTTCTGGAGTATCAAAAGTTATTGAAAATCGTAATTATATACCCGATTCTTCTAAGAAATACACTATCGCTGACATGATTACCGGCTTTGGAGTTTCTGAATCTGTTAAGCATTTTTATGATTTATTTCATCAGCAATCTTTAAAAGATAAACGTGTCATTATCCAAGGGTGGGGGAATGTTGCTTCTTCTGCTGGTTTATATTTGGCCCATGCTGGCGCAAAAATTGTAGGGATTATTGATCGTGTAGGAGGAATTGTAAGTGAAGAGGGATTAGGAATGGAAGAAGTGAAAGAACTTTTCTTAAATAAAGATGGAAATCAGCTTGATGCGGAAGGAATGCTTTCTTTTGAGGATACAATGGAGAAGGTATGGGATGTAAAAGCAGATATTTTTATTCCTGGCGCTGCCTCAAAATTGATTACGCGTGATCAGGTGGATAGGCTTATTAATGGAGGAGTGAAGGTGATTTCTTGTGGAGCGAATGTACCTTTTGTTGACGATGCTGTCTTTTTTGGTCCAACAGCAAAATATACAGATGCCCAAATAAGCATAATTCCGGATTTTATTGCCAATTGCGGCATGGCAAGAGTGTTTGCTTATTTAATGCAGTATGATTGTGAGCCTACAGATCAAGCCATTATGCAAGATGTTTCGGATACCGTCAGGAAAGCCTTAGAAGAAGTGAAAGCGGTTAGCCGTTCCACTACCAATATATCAACAACAGCCTTGGCCTTGGCTTTAAATAAGTTGATGGCATAAGGACAACACTACAACACCCCCAAATACTTCAAGACGGATGAGAAAAGAACATTTTAATTGATGTGCAGGTCGAATTGATGTTATGTTTTGGGATGTAAGAAGTGGTGAGATATAAGAAGAATGACGACAATAAAATTGTCTTTGTCTATAAAGGTGAAATTTTACCTTGAATATCCTTGAAAAGGCGAAATGTACTGTTTTGTTATGTTCGCAGATTCAAGAAATACGGTGATTTTAATTGCCTTTAGGTTGAAACCCGTATGAAAAAGCTCCGTATAAGAGCATGTTTGAAAATTCATTTTGGACGTGAATAATATTTTATTTACTAAAAAATGAAGATCCGAATGCTGCAAAGTAGGAGTATAGCCAGTTTTAAACTACATTATTATGAAGGTGGACGGTCAACAATACCGTACCCTCCGGTGGAAACTTGGGGAATGCCCAATCTTGGAAATTATAGACCAAAGATGGCTCCCACATCAATTTGTGCTTGCAGACCTCTCAAATACGGACGAGGTAGCTAGAGCAATAAAAGAAATGTGGGTACGAGGCGCTCCTTTAATTGGGGCAACCGCAGCTTACGGCATGGTTTTTGCATGTTGCGAAGCGGTTAACCTTGAAGCCGAAAATCAGTATATAATTGAATGTGCGGAGAAGCTTTTAGCGAGTAGGCCTACTGCGGTCAACTTAAAATGGGCAGTAAAGCAACAATTGGAGCTGATTTTGTCTATAAACTCCCCCCCAAAACGTATTGAAGAAGCATTAATGAATGCTCATGCCATTACAGAGCAAGATGTCACGACATGTTATAATATAGGGAAACATGGAGTAGAGATACTCCGTAAGATCTCTATGAAAAAAAATGGAGAACCCATAAATGTCTTGACGCATTGTAATGCTGGATGGTTAGCCTGTGTGGACTGGGGAACAGCTACCGCGCCTATTTATCTTGCCCATGAAGAGGGAATTCCTGTTCACGTTTGGGTAGATGAAACTCGACCTCGAAACCAAGGAGCGAGAATCACGGCTTGGGAGTTGGGTATGCATGGAGTGCCTCATACCATTATCGCTGATAATACTGGGGGGCATCTGATGCAGCATGGAATGGTTGATTTGTGCATCGTTGGTACAGACCGAACAACTAGAACTGGCGATGTGGCTAATAAAATCGGAACTTATCTAAAAGCACTTGCCGCTAAAGATAATGATATTCCGTTCTATGTAGCGCTTCCTTCTAGTACGATTGATTGGGATTTGAGCGATGGTATTAAAGAAATACCCATCGAAAAAAGAGATGAGCGTGAAGTGTTATGTGTACAAGGGCTTATAGAGAATAAAATAGAACAAGTTTTGATTGCTCCACCACATAGTAAAGCAATTAACTTTGGGTTTGATGTTACTCCTGCTCGATTAGTGACAGGGTTAATTACCGAAAGAGGGTTGTGTGGAGCAAATGAGAAAGATATAGAAATGCTTTTTCCTGAGATGAATATCAAATCATGATTGACGAAGGTTATATTAAATATAGCTGTCATTGGGAAAAAGACAAACCGTTGCCTCTTGAAAGATGGAGGGAGCTAAATACATACCGGAATCGCCTCTACAAAATGGGGCTTATCGGAGCCTATCCAAACTCTGGCATCGGCTTCGGGAATGTGAGTGTAAGGGATACGGAAAATCCGTTGAACTTTATCATTACTGGAACTAGGACAGGCCAATTAGAAGAGTTGGGCTCCATGCACTACACGATGGTAGAAGCCTTTGATATAAAGGCAAACTCTGTCCTTTGTAGAGGTCCACTTAAAGCTTCTTCTGAAGCTTTAACCCATGCAATGATTTATCAGTTGGGGGGTGGGCAGTATGACGCTGTAATACATGTACATAGCTTGACGATGTGGGAAAGGTTACTTTATAAGGTGCCAACCACAAGAAAGGACATCAGCTACGGAACACCAGAAATGGCGGAAGAAGTTGAGCGTTTATTTCACGAAGACAAGCTAGAAGAGCAAAAAATACTGGCAATGGCTGGTCATGAAGAAGGTCTTATCACCTTCGGAAAAAGCTTAAGCCAAGCATTTGAAATATTAACTTGTTTTCTGGTTTAAGAAATAGTATGTTCCTTTTAAATTCAAAAAAGGTACAGGCTAGGTTCTTTAGGAAACAGTTTTTTTATTACCTTTGTATGTTCTAAGATGAGTGGGGTGAAAATTCAATTTACATATTGAATTTCCACAAAAAAAAGTTCAAAACGTTTGCTTGAATGGAAAAAAAGCATACTTTTGTACTTAATAATCCAATCATTATTTGGAACGAATCAACTTACGTACTTACGAATTAAATAATTTACTAAAAAACGACCCTATGACAAGGAGACTTAACGTATTGTGCGCATTGGCATTGACACTGCTATATGGCACCATGTCTATGGCTCAGTCGATTTACGACGATGCTGTAGTTAAAGACCCTGATGGGCAACACAAAGAATGGAAAGAGGGAAAAACCAAGTACCCTTCTAAACCCAAGGATATGTGGGAATTAGGACTACATGGTGGTTTCTTTACCATTGCTGGTGATGTCAACTTTCAACCAGGTTGGGCTGCGGGTATTCACTTCCGCAAATCTCTTGGTTACACTTTTTCCGTCCGTATCAACGGTATGTATGGTATCGCTAAAGGTTTGAACTTTCAGCCTTCAAGAGTAGGTGCTTACAAAAACCGTTCTTTACGTACGTTTACTAGAGACGGGGTTACTCAAGCGGGTTATGGCTCTTACAACGGACTTGGAACTGGTTTACCATTTTACTACAACTTTAAGAACACGTACATCGAGGCTGGTGTTCAAGGTGTTATCACTTTGAATAACATCAAATTCCACAAGGAAAGAAACAAGTGGGATTTATTCATGATTGCGGGGCCTACTGTTCAATATTATAAGCTTCAGCATGATGCATTAGATGCTAGTGGTGCAACTTATGAGGCGTTTAGAACGCTTAACAATAACGGCCAGTTTGATCTTGATACGCGCCAAGGACGTAATGACATCCGTAAAGAGATGAAAGACAACATCCTTGACGGTGACTACGAAACGGATGGTGAAGCTTGGGGTAACCTTTGGAACCTAGGTGGAGACGACAATTCTGGTGAAGCTAGAGTTAATATTGGAGCGAATGCTGGTCTTGGTGTTGCTTACCACTTAAGTAAGCGTATCACGATTGCATTAGAGCACCAAGCTACTTTTGCTGATGATGACCTTCAAGATGGTTACCGTTGGGCTGAGCAAGGTGATTTCACACGTGATGTTGATGTACCTCAGTACACTCACTTGCGTTTAGGATTGCACCTTGGAAGCTTCAAAAAGCGTGTTGAGCCATTATGGTGGTTGAATCCTCTTGATGCGCCTTACGAGCAAATTGCTAAGAATACGCAAAAAGAATCTGGTGATAAATTGACTGACGAAGACGGTGACGGTGTACCAGACAAATTGGATAGAGAGCCTAATACTCCTGCTGATACTCCAGTTGACACTCGCGGTGTAACGCTTGATAGCGACTCTGACGGTGTACCTGATGGCATGGACAAAGAGCCTTACTCTCCTCCTGGTTACCCTATCGACCCTCAAGGTGTTGCTCAAATTCCACCAGCTGAAGGTCCAGATATGTCTGGATATGTTACTAAAGCGGAATTGGCAAATCTTCAGCCTGTTACCACTACTGTTAGTGGCGGTGGATGTGCTGATGACTGGTTCTTGCCTATGATTCACTTCGATTTGGATAAGTACTACATCAAGCCTGAGTTTTACCCTCAGTTGCACCAAGTAGCTACTGTTCTTAAGCGTTGCCCTGGTATTAGCATTGTTGTAAAAGGACACACTGATGTTCGTTTACCAAGCCAATACAACCAAGTTCTTTCTTACAAGCGTGCTAAGAAAGCTGTTGATTACTTAGTTTCTAACTATAACATCGACAGAAGCCGTTTGATTTTGAACTACGGTGGTGAAGGAACTCCACTTATTCCTGGTTTGCCTGACAATCACTCTATCAACAAAGAGAAAGAAATGGCTCAGTACATGAATCGTCGTGTTGAGTTCTACGTTTCTCGTGATGGTGAAGTTGATATGGGACAACCTGCCTATGACGGAAACGTTGACGGTGTTGGAAAAGATACTCCTCGTTCTTCTAGAGGTGGTTCCAAATACTCTGGTAACCCAAATTCTGGATACTAGGATAAATCATACCTAACGTATAAAAGGTCATTCGTTCAATCGAATGACCTTTTTTTGATCTATAGAGTTGCTATAAATGATATTTAGGAAGAAGTTTTAAGATGTCAATCGTTTTCTACGCTGTTGCTTGAAAAGACATCTTGAGAAAGGACAAAGGACGGAGAACAAGTATGTGCTTATTTATTCGGACTCATTCTCTTTCATGTAGAGGTAGAAGTTCTCTTCTTTAAGTATTTATCCATTCCTTTTGAGTTGAACCACTAGTGCCATTTTTCTAGGGAAGAATGGCATAAGCATGACCTTGAGGTAAAGAAGTTTTTAACTGTTCAGCAGTTTGAGCAATCGTTTTTTCAATAGGAATGAATTCAAAGCCTAAAGCTTTCTTAATCTTAGCATTTTCATAAGTGAAGGAGTAGGACGATGTTCGGGCTGTTTCTTTGGTAATAATAGGTCGATGGCCTGTAAGTTTTGAGCGGAGCCATTCTCCTCGCCACGCTAGTGCTCGCAAAAATGAATTGGCGGCAATGGAAGGTGCTTTTTTGCCTAACTCCTTGGCTACTTGATTAAAGAAATGTTGAAAGGAGAGGTTGGCACTATTTAGAATAAAACGCTCTGACTGGATATCGGATTCCATGAGCTGTACCATAACTTGAACCACATCGCGAACATCTACAAAACCTGAAGCTCCTGAGGGATAATATTTTAAGTTATTCCAGACTTTTTTAAACAAGTTACAGCTTCCAATATCCCAAAAACCACTGCCTAAAATAATCGAAGGATTTACGATGACAGCCGCCAAGCCTTCTTCCATACCTCGCCAAACCTCGCACTCAGCATTAAATTTACTTACTGCATAATTGGTATTCAGTTTGCTGGATTGCCAAGAAGATTTTTCAGTGATATGAGGTTGATTTTCAAAGCGTCCTAAGGATGAGATTGAACTCACATGGACCAACTTCGTCACCCCTTCCGCTAAAGCGGTATTAACAATATTCGCTGTACCCGTGATATTGATTTTCATCATCGCGTCGGCCTCTTTAGGAACAAAAGAAACCATAGCGGCTGCGTGATAAATATGTGTCACACCTTGCATCGCTTCTTCCAAAAAACAGACATCTAAAATATCTCCTTCTACCCATTCCACTTGTTCGGCGATGTCTTGCACTAATTCCATAGGGCTAGTGCTACGTTTTAAGGCACGTACTTTTTTTCCCTGCTTTACAAGGAGGCGTAAAAGGTAAGAGCCAAGAAAACCGGTACTGCCCGTTACGAAATGAAGCTGATTGTCGTTTGCCATAATGTATTTTTCATTTATAGGCCGAATATAAGGGATTTTGGGGAAGATGTGGGTTTAAATTCTTGCAAAATAGAAGAACTCCTATATCTGTTGAAATAGATATAGAAGTTCTTGAGAAATCGCTGTAATTTTACATGCGGAAAAAGTTTTAAAATAGACAGAATCTACTAGAATCTAAAACCTTGGAAAATTCTGCAAGTGGCTAATCCAGCATCACAAAAACTTCCGCCATCCCTGATGCACCGCCCCACCAATGGTATCCCTCCTAGCCCCAGTTACCGATTTAAAGCAATTTGGACGATTTTCGACACGTAAGACACCAAGTAAACCCATCAAAATCGCTTCTTTGAAATCAATAATTGATTTAGAAGGAAGCTGGATGGTTAGGTGAATGCCTAGTTTAGCGGCTTCTGCTTGGATACACTCCACCAAGTACTTATTGAGTGCGCCTCCTCCTGTGATGAAGAGGTCGTATTTCGATTTATTAAGTCCTTCCTTTTGACAAATGGCTTGCATGGCCTTTGCGTTTTGAGCAGCAATTTGATGCGTGGCGGTATGCAATTGATCTTCCAATGAACTTTCGAATTGAAGGAAAGTCGGGATAAACTGTTCTCGTATCCAGCCATTTCCTAAGGATTTTGGATAAGTTTTCTCGAAATATTCAAAGCGATTTAGCGCATGTCTTAGTTCTTCATCCATTTTCCCAGATCGTGCCACTTCTCCATCCCGATCAAAATCCATATCCAACTGCTCTGCTAGGAAATTAAGTGCCTGATTTGCAGGAGAGGTGTCGAAAGCGAGGTATTTGCCGTCTGCTTGGCAAGTGATATTAGCAATGCCGCCGATGTTCATATAAAAATCGTGGCCTGGGAAAAGATAGCGATCCGCAGCAGGGGCAAGTGGGGTTCCTTCGCCATCTATAGCGATGTCTTGTGTCCTGAAATCATTGATGACGGGGTAACCTGTAAGAACAGCTAGCGAAGCTCCATCACCCACTTGCACTGTAATTCGCTTATCAGGAAAGTGGTAGATGGTGTGGCCGTGGGAGGCGATGAAGTCCGGTTCAATTTGATGCTTAGCTATGAATGAATTAACTAATTCTCCTAGATAATGCCCAAAATAGGTATTCGTCTTCGCAAAAGTTAAAGCATTCTGGTAAGGCAGTTTTCCTAGGCGCGTGATCCATTTTTGTGGATAGGCAATCGTTTCTGCTTCTAATAATTCCCAATCTACTCCTTGTGCAGAAGTTGTGAAACGGCAGTAGGCAATGTCTAGCCCATCTAAGGAACTTCCTGACATTAAACCGATTGCGTGGTAGGTGTTTGTTGAAGACATGGTGATGTTAAATAGGCACTTAAACGAAAAAAGTAATGATTTTTTTGCTTTTTTTCCGTGATATGTTCAGCATAAACTTTGACTGGGTTTGCTATGTCGAAAAGCGCTAATGAGATGCTGCAACATACTCTCTTTTACTTCTTGATTGGGATAACCTAGTGTGTAAAGATTTCGATTTTTTTCCTTGATGGTCAAATATCCAGTTTGAAACAATAAGGGTATAATGTCTAGGTTATCAATGTCATAGCTGTTGAATGCAGTTGCTCCGACTTCCTCTTCATCAAACTCATAATAGAAATGTTCCTTTAGAATATTTACTAAGAAGGTTGGTGTTCCTGTTTCGAACCAGAAATTTTGAAATTCTCCCTTTTTGAAAAAATTTAAGATAGAAAAAGGATTGTAAACATAAATTTCGGCATCCCAGGAGTAGCCATTATACCAAACCTTTAGTCGTTTTGCTAGCTCTTCATCATCACATTTATTTCGTTTTCTTGCCAAGGCTCTATAAGGTTCAAAATAATGCTCGATTTCTTCTTGAGTATAGCCCGTCATAGAAGAGAACTGCCAATCTAAAGTTAAATCTTCTAAATTATTCAATTCAGAGAAAACACCCGTTTTACTAAATTTGGAAACGCCTGTGATGAGTAAAAATTCAAGATATGGATCACTACTTTTTATGACAGAATAGAAGCGTTTTAGAATGGCTTGGTTGGCATGGGCTTGCTGCCGTTTTTCCTTGTCTAAGTAATCAATAATGGGTTTGTCGTATTCATCAATGAGTAGAACGACTTTGCCATCTCTTAGCGTTAGTTTTTTAAGTAACTCACGAAACTGTCCTACAATGCCTTCTTGTTCAAGTACTATATTTTGTTCTTTTGCTAGTTCCTTTAGTTCTACTCCGATAGCTTTTTCCAAACCTAGCCCTTGATGGCCAATAGAATTAAAATGAAAATGCAAAACAGGGTGCTTTTTCGTCCAATCCCAATTCTTTTCTATCCATAATCCTCCGAACAGTTCTTTGCTTCCGCTGTAAATTTCTTTGATGGTGGATAAAAGCAAAGACTTTCCAAATCTTCTAGGACGGGATAGGAAAAAATATTTACCATGTCCAAGTAGTCGTTCGATGTGAGGCGTTTTATCAATAAATAGATAACCACCTTCTCGTAATTCTCTGAAATCTTGTATGCCGATTGGAAGTTTTTGCATAGTACAAAGATACTAATTATTTTTTTCGCTTTGCTTGAAAGGACTTGTTGATGAGGGACAAAGGACAAAGGACAAATGACATAGGACAAAAGACAAAGGACAAAGGACATAGGACATAGGACAAATGAACATTTGCCGAAGAATTTATCGGTTCAAGCCAAGAGTACTGAATCACTTCTTCAATTCCATCGTATACTTTGCTACAGCCTTGATTTTAGCCGCATTAAGTTGTCCTTTGTAAGGGAGCATAGTTTTGCGGCCATTGGTAATAACGTCAATGCGTTCTTCTAGACTTAGCTCGGATTTTTTAAAATTAGTTGCCCCATTCAATTCTAAATCTCCTTTAGCACCGTGGCATTGGGTACAAAGTTGAGTATAGATTCTAGACCCTGAAATGGGTTTTGCACTACTGCTTGTACTCGAATGGGTACTGCCTTTTTCTGTCGTAGAGCTACAAGCCCAGATGCTAAGTGCTAGAAAGAGGAAGAAAATTAGCTTTTTCATGTGGATTTGAATAGTTTAGGTCTTTTTTAATGATTAGTTGGTTTGAGTTAAATGTTTGGTTATCTTGTTGTTGTGGAGGGTTGTTCTCCTTTGCTATTTTCCATTTGTCGAACAAATTCTAATGTTTGTCGATGGAAATAACTTAATGGTCGAACAACTACTTGGAAACGATGAAAACACTGGAAACGTTTTTTGCAAAATTTGTTTCCATCGTATTTCTGCTGTATATTTGCACTTGTAAAGTGTAATAAAGCTTTACATTCGAATTAAATAACCAAGAAGTAGTGCAAAAGTACTCATTAATCTAAGATCTTGAAAGCAGCCGAATCATTATTAATAAAAGTCGATCAAATCTTCATGCGTTACGGTTTTAAAAGTGTAACGATGAGCGATATTGCTCGTGAATTGGGTATTTCCAAAAAAACGCTGTATCAATTCGTAGATAACAAGAATGATTTGATTCTCAAAGTGGTAAAGGCGAGGATTAAAGATGAAGAAGCAAAGGTTTCTAAGATTCACGAAGAAGCGAAGGATGCTATCGACGAAATGTTGGCGATTTCTTTTCACGTCAATCAGAATCTAAAAACCATAAATCCAGCAGCTATTTTTGATTTACAAAAGTATTACCGGGATGCTTGGGATGAAATTCAGGCGCATCGTGTGGGATTTGTCTTCAATATCATCAAGGAAAACATTCTTCGTGGTGTAAAGCAAGGGCTTTATCGGGAGAATATTGATGTTGACATTATTAGCAAAATATATATTGGAGTGATGTTGTCAATGACAGATACGGAGTTGTTTCCTTATCCTCAATATAATAGTGCTAAAGTCTACGAAGCCTGCGTGCATTACCATATATATGGTATCGTTTCGCTTAAAGGCTTGGAACTCTTGAAAAAATATGCAAATTGTAATTGAGCGTGAGGTGTGGAATGCTAGGATTGTTTGAACGCTAATCCTTGCATTTTACTTCTGACTTCTCAGAAAATATAATACTTATGAAATACTATATAACAGCATTGATTTGTTGTTTGTTGACGTTGAATGTGACTGCACAGCAAGCCTTTACCCTAGAAGAGGCTATGGAATATGCGGTCAAGAATCACATTCGGATGAAAACGGAGCAGTCGAACTTGGAAGATGCAGAGTATCAAATCAAAGAAGCCGTTGCAGTAGGCTATCCACAAGTAAATGCGGAGGTTGGGTTGTCGCATTACTTGCAAATACCGAATAGTTTGTTAGATGCTTCTACTTTTGCTGATCCATCCGATCCACATGCTCCGCCTCCTGGAGAATTTTATCTTAAATTTCCTGCTGGGGTAAAAAACACCTTGTATGGTAAAGTGGAATTGACGCAGTTGTTATTCAATTATACGTACATCGTGGGTATAGAAGGTGCTAAGCGCTTGAAAATGTTGACGGAAAGAACGGCTGATATTACGATTCAGGATATTCGAAATAATGTTCGAGATGCTTACTTGCCTAACCTCATCCTTGATATTAGTGAGGAAACTTTGAATAAAAATATTGAGAATCTCAAAAAGACTTTAGCCGAAACGGAGCAGTTTTACAAAAATGGTTTTGTAGGGCAATTGGATGTAGATCGCTTGAAGCTTTCGCTTTCAAATTTGGAGATTCGCTTGGAAGGTTTGCAAGAGCAGCGGGCGCTTACTCGTAATGTGCTTAAGTTTCAAATGAATTATCCTATCCATGAGGAGATTGAATTGACCGATAATTTGGAAAAATTCATGGCTGATGCAGGGGATCCTTACTTAGAAGGAGATGATATTTTTAAGAATCGAGCTGAATTTGGTGTTTTTGAGCAACGTTATGTGCTCAATGACATCAACGTTAGGCGTTTGAAAGCGGGGTATTTACCTAGTGTTGGTGGCTTTGCTTCGTATCAACAAACGATGAATCGACAAAAATTATTCAAGGCGCCTATTGAGGCAGGAACTTTGGATAGGATTAGCTTTATTCCAGGTGCTATTGTTGGCCTAGCGGTGAATGTTCCCATTTTTGATGGTTTTCAAAAGAAAAATGCTATCCAACGTGCTTTAGTCACTATTGAGAAAATCAAGCAAGAGGAATATCAGTTGAAGAAAGGTATTGAAATTCAAGTAGCGAATGCTAGGGCGAAATACAGAGTGGCCGAAAAAAATATTGATGCGACCCAAGTGAATATTGATTTGGCTCAGCGAATTTTAGATACTTCTAGAGTAAAATACCGAGAAGGAATTGGTTCTAGTTTAGAAATTTGGCAAGCGGAACAATCGCTTTATACCGCGCAAGACAATAACTTAAAAGCGGTTTATGACTTGCTGGTAGCTAAAGCGGAATTGGATAAGGCGCTTGGGAATTGAAAATATTAGAGGTTTTTGCTTCTCATGATTGAAAGCATGCACTACTAGAAAGGGCTTACCTCATTTATTGTAACTTTTAACAATAGCAATTTCAACTTTATTGCTAAATAAAATATAATTTTTCATGCAGGGTTCTATGAAAAAAATGATGACCTTAATGGTCGCAACTATGATTTTCCAAGGATGTGGGGACGATGCTAAAGAGATGACTTATGATGATTCTTTAGAGGGAAGGAAGCAAGAGCTTAAGGATTTGAAGAAGGAGATGTCTACCATAAATTCTTCCATTCAGCTTTTGGAAATGAAAATTGGTAAGGAGGATCCGTCTATTGCAGAGAATAAAAAACGACTTGTTACTACAGATGTCGTTAAGAAAAAGGATTTTAGCACTTTTGTGGAAATTCAAGGCGCTGTACAGCCTGACGAAATTGTGAGTGCTAGTAGTGAAACAGGCGGACGCCTCTTGGAAATGAAATGGGAGGAAGGCGATTGGATCGACGAAGGTGCTTTAGTTGCCAGGACTGATGTGGAAACCATTCAAAAGAATATTGATGAAGTCAATAAGATGCTGGAGTTGGCCAATGATCTTTACGTTCGCCAGAAAAACCTTTGGGATCAGAAAATTGGCTCCGAAGTTTCTTACCTCCAAGCGAAAAATAGCAAGGAGCAACTGGAGAAGAAACTAGAAACTATTCGCCACCAATTGACCAAAGGAGATGTTTTTGCTCCGATTTCGGGCGTCGTGGACAGGGTAGGCGTGAAGCAGGGAGAAATGGCGGGCCCAGGCGTTCCTATCATCAGCATTATGAGAACTTATCATGTGAAAGTTTCTGCGGATGTTTCCGAAAACTACTTGAAATCTATCAAAAGAGGGCAGGCTGTAAAAGTGGGTTTCCCAGCATTGGAGCGAGAGTTGACGGCCAAAATAAGTAAAATCGGTCGTACCATCAATCCACAAAATAGAACATTTGCCGTTGAGGTGAAATTGAGAAATAAAGATGGTATGTTGAAGCCAAACCTCTTGGCTATCATGTATTTGAATGATTTCAAAGTGAAGGATGCTGTCGTTTTACCCACCGAGTTAGTACAGCAAGATGTTTCAGGAAAAGAGTTTGTCTATATCAAAGATATGGATGAGCAGCAGAATGAGGTAGCAAGAAAGGTAATTATCCAAACGTCTAAAACCTACGAAGGAGAATCGGTCGTTGAAGAGGGCCTCGAAGGAGGAGAATCCATCATCGTTCAAGGTTCAAGAGACGTTGCCGATGGAGAATCTATCAAAGTGCTCAAGGAAAAGGAGGATTCAAAATAGAAGTTGGAGAATATTTTACGCTCCAACCCTCTCTGCTGATGTCCAACTGTGCTAATGAC
Source organism: Saprospiraceae bacterium (assembly GCA_020631545.1). Taxonomy (GTDB): domain Bacteria; phylum Bacteroidota; class Bacteroidia; order Chitinophagales; family Saprospiraceae; genus JAHDHB01. The sequence goes on from JAHDHB010000012.1 coordinate 26,610, forward strand.
GGTTAACCCCCGATTCCTATCGTGGATAATTCGTAATTTCTAACTCGAAATTCCTAACAGTGAAAGCTATAAAAGAAAGTATAAAGAAGGTGTATCGGGAATTTTCCCTCACCTCGCTAGCCGTAGATAATGCTACAAGTATCATCTTGTTGACCTTGATGATTGTCATCTTTGGTATCTCGGCTTACAATAACATGCCCAAGGAGCAATACCCTGAAATTGTTATCCCAACCATCTCTGTTGTAACGCCTTATCCAGGAAACTCCGCAGCAGATATTGAAAACCTAGTGACTCGACCTATCGAAAAAGAGTTGAAAACCATCACTGGGATTGACGAAATCAAGTCTACGGTAATGCAAGACTTTTGCAATACCATCATTGAATTTAATACGGATGTTACGGTAGAAAAAGCCTTGCGAGAAGTCAAAGATGCAGTCGATAAGGCTAAGAGTCAATTGCCTAATGATTTGCCCAATGATCCAGAAATTTCGGAAATCAACTTCTCCGAATTTCCTATTATGTCGGTCAATATTTCTGGTCAATTTGGTTTAGATGAACTACGGAACTATGCTGAATATTTGCAAGATGAGATTGAGCAATTACCTGAAATCTCAGAAGCAAAAATCAAGGGAGCGCTAGAGCGAGAAGTAAAAATCAATGTCGATTTGCCCAAGATGCAGGCGCTGAAAATTAGTTTTTACGATATCTCGCAAGCCATACAGAAGGAAAACATGACCATGTCTGGTGGTACCTTGCTTTCTAATGGATTTCGACGGGATATTCGTGTGGTAGGAGAATTTCAATCCGTCAAAGAAATAGAAGACGTCATCGTAAAAAGTGAGCGTTTGAATCCAATTTACATCAAAGATTTCGCTGAAGTTATTTACGGTTATGAAGAACGAACAAGTTTTGCGCGTTCTGATCAATTGCCTGTCGTTTCCTTGGATATTATCAAGCGTTCTGGTGAAAACTTACTAGCAGCTTCCGACAAAATAAAACTAATTGTTGATGAAGCGAAAGCTAATAAACTCCCTAAAAATCTTAGTGTTACACTATTTAATGATCAGTCTGTAAATACTAGGGCACAAGTAGCGAACCTTGAAAATAGTATCTATTCAGGAATCATTTTAGTCGTGATTGTGCTCTTGTTTTTCCTAGGAGGAAGAAACTCACTTTTTGTAGGAATCGCTATTCCTTTGTCGATGTTGATTGGCTTTCTTACCCTGAGTATCATGGGGATAACGATGAATGTGGTCGTACTGTTTGGGCTCATACTCGCCTTAGGATTGCTGGTGGATAATGGCATTGTGGTGGTCGAAAACATCTATCGGTACATGCAAGAAGGCTATTCGGGAAAAGAAGCAGCGAAGAAAGGAACGGGTGAAGTGGCTTGGCCGATTATTGCTTCTACAGCGACGACCTTGGCAGCTTTTGTACCCTTAGCCTTTTGGCCCGGTATTATGGGAAGTTTTATGAAATACCTTCCGATTACGTTGATTATTGTTTTGACGTCTTCCCTTTTCGTGGCTCTCGTTATTAATCCGGTATTGACTTCGATGTTGATGACGGTAGATGAGAAGGCCGAAAATGCGAATGCGAAGCGGAGAAAAATGATGAACAACCTTATTGCAGGTATCGGAATTTTGCTCCTAGCGGTACTGTGTCATTTTATGGGCGCTACGACATTCCGAAATTTATTGGGCATGGTAGGAATTATTACGCTGGTTAATTTCTTTTTGCTACGTCCTTTATCATTTGTCTTTCAGAACTTTGGGCTACCAGCGTTAGAGCGTGCTTATGATAAATTTATTCGTATTGCTTTGCATAAAATCACGCCACTTTTTGTCCTTATCGGTACCTTTGCTTTGCTTGTTGGTTCCTTGATGTTACTAGGTTCCAATATGCCGAAAACGATCTTTTTTCCACAAGCAGACCCCTTGTATGTCAATGTTTTCGTAGAAATGCCTGTTGGGACGGATATTGTAACGACGAATGAATTGGTGGAAGAAATCGAAGAGAAAGTGAGTAAAGTAGTGGAGCCTTACAGCGGAATAGTAGAAGCGGTTTTGAGTCAAGTAGGGGAAGGGACGAGTGATCCGAATGCACCACCAGAACCCGGCAAAACGCCTAATAAGGCGCGTATCACAGCTTCTTTTGTTCCTTCAGAACAGCGTGGCGGTATTTCTACCTTTGATATCATGGAAGAAATACGAGAAAGTGTGCAAGGCTATGCCGGCGTAGCTATTGTGGTAGATAAAAACGCGGATGGTCCACCAACAGGAAAGCCGATTAACATAGAGATAAAAGGAGAGAATATTGATGAGCTTTCACAAGTAGCAAGCAAGGTGATTTCCTTTTTGGAGCAAAAGAATATCGCTGGAGTTGAAGAATTGAAAGCGGATGTAGAACTAGGGAAACCGGAGATGATTGTAAAGGTAGATCGCCAAGCGGCAGGACGTTATGAAGTTTCTACTAGAGACATTGCGGTAGCGATTCGTACAGCCATTTATGGACAAGAAGTGTCGAAATTCAAGGACGGCGAAGATGATTATCCAATCATGGTGCGCTTGGATCCGAAGTACCGACATAATACGGCGGCAATCTTGAGTCAAAAAATTACGTTCCGAAGCATGGCTACTGGAAGAACGCAGCAAGTGCCGATTTCTGCGGTAGCCGACATCGAATACACATCCACCTATACCGCTATCAAGCGGAAGGATTTGGATAGAATGATTTCTGTGTACTCAAACATCTTACTGGATTATAATCCAAATGAAGTGGTGCAGGAAGTGATGCTAGCGATGGAAGGATTTAATATGCCTCAAGGATTTTCCTACGAGTTTACAGGAGAACAACAAGAGCAAGCAGAGGCAATGGAGTTTTTGACGAGTGCCTTTACCCTAGCATTATTCAGCATTTTCATTATACTTGTTACCCAGTTTAATTCCATTGTTCAGCCTTTTATAATTTTGATTTCCATTATCTTAAGTACCATTGGTGTTTTCTTGGGGTACTTCTTTACAGGGAGCGATTTGGTTATTATTATGACGGGAATTGGTATTATTTCCCTAGCAGGAGTCGTAGTGAATAATGCGATTGTATTGATAGATTATATCAATCTGACGCGAAAACGAAAACGGGAAGAGCTCGGCCTCCGAGAGGATGAAGAGCTACCGAATGAAATGGTACGAGCAGCGATAGTTTATGGCGGTAAAATTCGTCTACGCCCCGTACTCCTTACTGCGATAACCACGATTCTAGGTTTGATTCCTTTAGCGATTGGGTTTAACTTCAATTTCTACACCTTCATATCGGACTTAGATCCTCAGATTTTCATAGGTGGAGACAACGTTTCTTTCTGGGGACCAATGGCTTGGACGGTTATCTACGGACTTACTTTTGCTACCTTCCTCACGCTTGTCGTAGTACCTGTGATGTACTGGCTTTTCTTCTACGCAGAGCGAAAAGTCTCTAAAATCTTCGGTACTGGAGCAAAAACTTGGAAACCGGTAGAACCTATGCCGGCAGAGTAAAGAAATCTTTATATCTTTTGAAGGGAGAAATGTGCTTTTGGGTGTGTTTCTCCCTTTTTTTGTTAGTTCAAGAGCATTCTTTGAAGCTTCTTTTTCTAAGTCATGAAGTAATAATGATAAGGTATAATTGCTTATTACCCGAGTTGGACGAATCATTAGTATTTCTTTGTAAAAGAATCGGCAGTTATTCATTTACCCAGATACTTGTAATTTGGGTCGTTCGCTACAAAATACTAGAGAGGAATGCTCTTTAAATTTAATTAGGTAGATATTAAACAGGGTGTCTACACATGAAAATATCACCCTTTCAGGGTTTTCGCACTAGTTACCTTATTTTGCTATAATCATTTCATCCCTTCAGGATTTACGCGTATTATTTAACTGAATTTGGGATAACCCTGAAAGGGTGAAATGATTAGCCTTAGAAAGTAATCGTTCATCGCTAAAAGAAGTAGTTGTTATACCCTTAGGATCATTTCAAGTTACTAGTGTCTAAGATAGAGGCTTGTATAGGTCGAGTGAATGTTTATAGAAGTAGAATACTTATCAATCCATAATAAGCAAATGTCTGTGACTATAATCAGAAGCAGAAACAACATTATTTCTAGCGGTGCCGATTTCAGTACCGCCGATGCGCCATTGTACTTTGATGGTCGTGGGTACACCAGGCGTAACTGTGATAGGGTAGTTGGTCATGGATAAATTATAGACAGAGGAAACACCAGCGCCACTTCTGTCCGTTGCTAATGACCCCGTACCGTTTAAAGGGGTGCCGTCTTGTACGAGTCTTGCCAAAACCCAGTATTGAGGTGTAGCAGTGGCAAGTTCACCTGCACCAGACATGGAGAACGTGACAATTACTGTAGAGTGCCTTGGGGTAAAGGTGATGGAGAGATCTTGAACATCCGTAAAGCTCATACTACTCGTGTTAATATCGGTAGCACCGACTGCGGATTGGATATTGTCGCCATAGACATACCGTGCCGTCATATCGCCGTTATTGTCCACGTAGACGGCACGATTTGGCGTTTCGTTGGTCTGTGCATTAGCGCCTGTGGTTTGTGAGAAATCGCCTGCGTTACCAGGCGCCAAGTCATCTACACGGATAGTTTCTAAGGCAGCAGCCGTATTCGCGATGTGTAATTTTGAAAGCGGATTGGTAAGACCGATGCCTACGTTGCCGCCGCTTAGAATACGCATTTTTTCCGTAGCTGTGCCGCCTGTTCCCGTAGCGAAAATCATATCTCCCCAATCACTAGAGATGCCTGAATTTCCTGTAGGAATGCCGAAAATAGAAGCTCCTGAATTGTTTGAAACCAGACTGATGTTGCCTGTTGTAGTAGAGCCGACGAGCAATTGAGCGCCACCTGTACCATCATTGTAAATGTACTGTTCTAGGAGTGTTGTTTTCGTTTTTCTAAGGGTCAAATCTTGTACAGGATTGGTGGTGCCCATACCGACCTTACCGCTGACCAAAGATAGATTTTGGATAGAACCGCTAGTCACAGAATTCGTCATTGAGCCATCACAAGTGTAAAAGTCTATGGCATTTCGAGCACTCGCATTGTTATGGCGAGTATGAATGAAGTGTTGATAAGTATTTCCTCCATTATAACCAAAAGCGATTTGAGCACCATCATTAAAGGCATTACTCGAATTTCCGCTACGAAGCAAGAGAATAGGCGATGCGTCACTATTAGAGCCGTTAATATCTAGGGGAGCGAGTGGATCGAAATTATTGATACCAATATGGCCGCCAATGCTATTGTTATTTATACCGTCTCCACCTCCCAAAGTCCAAGTCATGACATCTGTTTCCGAATCCAGTGCATTTTGAAGTCCTAGTTTTACTTCATCTTGACCCGAATTCCATCCGAGCCAAGCCCTATTCGCATTATCTTCTCCTAATCCATAATAGACATCTCCAGAAGGATTGACTAAGGAAATTCTATTTGCACCTGCTCCTAGGCCGAAGTTACCACCTACCGCTAAATTTTCACCAGCTCCGTTGGTAGAGGTACCAATACCTACAGTTCCATTAGTATAGATGTTGTCTGCAATATCTTCCGCTGTAGTACCATCCGTTTCTAGCCAATCCAGATCTTCGTCATTATCATTAGTGATGCGTGTCCATTTAGCGCCATCCCAGTAATAAAAACTAGGAATAACGTCATTGACGCTAGCTGT
>JAHDHB010000480.1 GCA_020631545.1 Saprospiraceae bacterium
TAGCTCAAATTCCGATAAATGATGCAAGTAAATCCCGAAGGGATGTAAGGATTATAGGTAAGCAAAAAACTAATGCGAAAACCCTGAAAGGGTGATATTGTTAAGTGCGGACAACATCTTTCCCATTTACCTAATCTGGCGAAGCGAGTAGAGGCCTCAACTCTAAAGAAATCAAAAGCTCCTATCATCCATTTTATCAAGATGCTGCTTGATAACTTCAACCGTTTGTTCGATACAGCCCTCTTCGAAAGGCGAGCGCAAATTAGCTAAATCGACGAGTTTTAGGAAAGATTGGCTTCCTCCAGCTTTACACAGCTTGACATAATCCGCCCAAGCTGTTTGGTGATGTTGTTGGTCTTTGCTCCAAAACTGAAAAGCACAGATTTGGGCAAGCGCGTAATCAATATAGTAAAAAGGACGGCCAAAGATATGACGTTGTCGCTGCCAAGCACCACCATTTTCTAGGAATTCATTGCCATCATAATTGCGGTAAGGCATGTATTTTTTCTCAATTTCGCGCCATTTTTGGTTACGTTCTTGCGTCGTAGCATTCGGAAATTCGTAGACAAAATGCTGAAACTCATCAATTGCTACGCCGTAAGGAAGAAAGAGAATAGAGCTGCTAAGATGAGCAAATTTATATTTTTCGGTTTCTTCTTTAAAGAAAAGCTCCATCCAAGGCCAAGTAAAAAACTCCATACTCATGGAATGAATTTCACAAGCCTCAAAAGTAGGCCAATTGTATTCATTTAGGCCAATATCACGGCTACAAAATACTTGGAAGGCATGCCCAGCTTCGTGTGTTAGGACATCAATATCACCACTCGTACCATTAAAATTAGAAAAAATAAAAGGCGTTTGATACTTGTTGATAAACGAACAATACCCACCCGGCGCTTTGCCTTTTTTGGCTTCCAAGTCAATCAAGTTATTGTGCAACATGTAGTTAAAAAACTCCTTGGTTTCTACCGACAACTCCTTGTACATCTGTTGAGCATTCTCCAAAATCCAACTTGGAGAGCCTTTAGGTTTCGGATTACCAGAGGCAAACTGAAAAGGTTCATCGTAGTAATACAAGGTATCTAAACCAATCCGCTGAGCTTGCCGCTTTTTCAATTCTGTAGCTATAGGAACGATGTATTTATGGATTTTGTCTCGAAAGCTAGCGACCATTTCAGGCGTATAATCAGAGCGTAACATTCTCGCATAACCAACCTCTACGAAGTTTTTGTAACCCAATTTTTGAGCTATTCGATGGCGGATTTTTACCATTCGATCAAAAATATCTTCTACTTTAGGCGCTTGCTTAACGTAAAATTGCCATTTCTTTTGGCTAGCATCCTTCCGTACTGTCCGGTTGGGCGACATTTCGAAGGGCTGGATAGAAGAGAGGTTGAATTCTTTATCTTGAAATTGGATTCTTGCAGAAGCTTTCAGCAAAGTATATTCACTACTCAGCTTATTTTCCATTTGCAAATCACTAAGAATATCAGCATTGAAAGTTCTTTTGGTGAGTTCTGCTATCGTAAATAGTTGACTGCCCCACCGTTTTTCTAGGGATTTGCGAAATTTAGACGTAATGAGTGCTTGGTAGTATTGTGCTATGAGATCGTTATAAATGGGAAGATTGCTATCAAAAAAAGCATTCTCAGCTTCATAAAATTCATCCTTCGTATTGATGGTATAACGAATATGGCAAAGATGATACATGGAGTCAAATTCATCTCGCACTTTATTCAATTCCAAGAAAGCTTGATCTTGTTCTTCAAAGGATTCAGCCGATATAAATCGTTTTAGCGCCGTAAGAAAATTAGCCTTAAAATCACTAATCACGGGACGTCGATATATTAAACTACTGAATTCCATTATCTTATTCTTTTATATGGATTATTCCAAACTAACTCACATCAAGTGCAAGTAGATACGAATAAATCACGTTTTTACAAAGTTTTCTTGGCGCTATTCCCTGCTCATAACTATCCAATCAAAAAAATAGACCCTAAATAAAAAAGAAACCACTTTTAATCCTAAATGTTGAGGACAAAAAAGACAATTATTACTTGTCGCTCCCACTAGGTCGTTTCAAGTTAAAAGTAGCTTTTATCCTATGTCGTTCTGGCCCACGCGATACTCTGGTCAAGCAAAGTATCTCCAATAAACACACAAAGGTACAATAGTTTTATTTGTAAAGAAAGCTATAATATCAACGTATCTTACGTTCTTTCAACATTTCAGTCCCTTACAAAAAAATAAAATTCGCTGCTGTATCCAAGTAAAATCAAGTTATTGAAGGTTATACGAAGCAATACGCCCTAAAGAAGCCATACAGTTTCCATACGTATTCAAATCCTTGCTTAGTAGGATAAAGGAGCCCACACAACGACTTTTAAACGTGACAATTTTAAGCTTCGCTCTTTCTTTCAACGATGTTGATGTCCAGATAGCTAACGAGGACTATCCTTGATACGCTTTTTCAAATTGTCTTTTCAAGCAGTAGTATCGATAATTCCTAGAATCTTCTACATCTTAGTCGAAGGAAAATGTCACCTAAACAACAGAATAACTCCAACGTTTTCTAATAAATATGACATATCAATCCCACTAAAATTAAGCTAAAATCAAATATAGTACAAATAAATTCAAAACACACCAAACAAACCACCCCCAAAAGAATGCATTGTGACTATCAAAACGTCAAAAAAAAGAATATTATCCCCTTCCCAAAAAGGTTTTGAGCCAATTTATAGAAACAATTTAGTAAAGAATACAATCTCAAAAAAAAGAATAAAAATCTATTCTAATGACTTAACTACAGCAAAAAACCAAGTTAAGCCCCAACAATATCACTTGTCCTTGTGTCCTTTGTCCCATGTCCTTTGTCCCATGTCCTTTGTCCTTTGTCCCATGTCCTTTGTCCTTTGTCCTTTGTCCTTTGTCCTTTGTCCTTTGTCCTTTGTCCTTTTCCCCCAAAATACCCTAAGGATAGTTCAAAATGTTTACTTTTGCAGAGAATATACGCCCTCTTCATTTAATACATGATAATAGCGATGCAATCGCAAGACACCTTATGGATTCATTGACACAAATTATCTTAGGAGCTGCTGTAGGAGAAGTCGTCCTAGGGAAAAAGGTAGGCAACCGTGCGATGGTTTGGGGTGCAGTAGCCGGCACTATCCCCGACCTTGATATAATAGGCAATTTGTTTATGAATGAAATGGATGCTTTGGCTTTTCACCGTGGCATCTCCCATTCCATTTTTTTTGCCGTCTTAATGGCTCCCCTATTAGGTTGGCTGGTCCATAAATTCTATTTATATAAAGTGGATCAACATTATCTCTATAAAGGGATTATTTCTATCCTAGGAGGGCTATTCAGTTTTGCTTTGCTTTGGCTGGTCATTGGCCTTCCTATTTCTAATGGGAAAGCACCAATTCCCCTGCTTAGTATCCTTATTTTACTACTCGTGGGATGGTTATTTTATAGGCTCCGGGTATATCATAAGAATCCGCTTAGCCGCTTGGGGGAATCTGCTAGTGTACGAGATTGGTCTTGGTTGTTTTTCTGGGGTGTTTTTACGCATCCTCTTCTAGATTGTTTTACGACCTATGGTACTCAGGTATTCCAACCCTTCTCCAATTATCGGGTGGCCTTCAATACCATATCGGTAGCCGATCCGATTTATACTGTTCCGTTTCTTATTTGCCTCATTGCTGCGTCTATGCACACCCGCGATCATGCCAAGCGGGGAATGCTCAATTTACTAGGCATTGGATTAAGCAGCGCCTATCTGTTATTTGCTGTTTTTAATAAATTTCACGTCAATCAACAGTTTGAACAGTCTTTAGCAAAATACGAACTGCCTTACGACCGCTACATGACCTCGCCTGCTATTCTAAATAATGTACTTTGGACAGCAGTCGCAGAATCGAACGACAAGTTCTATTATGGTACCTATTCCTTGATGGATAAGCAGCAATATATGGACATTGATAGTCTTTACAAGGGGCATTACCTCCTAGCTCCTCATAAACATCAAGAAGATATTGCGACCTTAAAATGGTTTTCGGACGGCTATTACAAAGTCGCAAAAGCTAAAGACGGGCAACTTATTCTCAACGATCTCCGCTTCGGCGTTATCGGTAATCTAGAGGAACCGAAGGATACGACGAAATTCGTTTTTCAGTTTTTCCTATCCGGCGAAGGCGATCAATTTCGCGTAACGCATGAACGAGATGTGGATCAAGATTTCAAAAAAGAATTCGGCAAGTTATGGACAAGAATCAAAGGAATTTAAGCTGTAGAATCTTTGGGCAAAAAACGCCATGAGGGCTATTCTCGGATAAGCTATCTCGGATAACTCGTAATTCAATGCCGTTTAGTCAGGAGTTCCCGTTACGGCGATTTTGAAACATATAAGGCACAAAACGGCTACGCCATTAGTTATCCACGATAGCTATCGGGAGTTAGGAGTGAAGAGTTAGGAGTTGTCCGTTTTGGCGAAAAATGAACGTGAGCAACGTCTACTTTCACCCTTCGGGAAACGGTCAAAAAAACCTTTACAACTAGCTGTTATTCAATGCCTCTACTTGTAATTTCGTGTTTAAAAAACAACAAAATGGAAGCATGTAGTACATAAGGGAATATAAGCTTTAACGTAATAAAAATGACGAGAAAGGTCATATGAGGAAGTCTGCGACCTTTTTAAGAACATATAAGTATAAGAACGAAAACACGACTAAGTCCCGATAGCTATCGTGGATAACTAAACGGCATGGACTCGTAATTCCTCATTCGTAATTCCTAATTCGTAATTCCTAATTCCTAATTCCTAATTCCTAATTCCTAATTCGTAATTCCTAATTCCTAATTCCTCTCCTCTTCCCTTGGTAGGCATTTTCGGAGTGGCTTCATGAACGCTGTCCTCCCAAGGCGCTAAGGATGCGAACTAAGAAGAAAAAAACGATAAATCCTTTTACGATATCCGGGGCATCATCAAAAATAGATAACACAATCACAGCAAAAATGACGGAGCTAAAAATAGTGCCTATGGTACTACCTGTATCCTTTTTCATTTTTTTTGGAGGTGCGGGAGGCGGCGAGCTTCTACGCGCAGGCTTTTTAGGCGTATCCTCTAAGTTTTTGACTAAATCTTGATGTTTTGGTTGAGTAGGGGCTAATTGTTTCCTACGCTGAGAAGGTCTATTGCTTTTCCTCTTTTTCGTTGGTGGATTCTTGGGAGATGTTGACGTAAGCGGATGTTCCCGTACTGAACGGTCAGCCATAAGTCGTCCTTTAAGATAACTCTTGGTTGATTTATCGTAAGGAAATTCTTTCCGGTATTCTGATTTATTATATTTAGACATAGTGGGATTATTTTTTGATTATTTCTGAGATAACTTAACGAATGACATGAACTTCTAGGTTTTTTGTGCAGAAAATGAAATGTGATTTTGGCGTATTTGAAGCACATAAGACTTATAAGACATACAAGAAGCATATAAGCCTAATGTGTTTCCCTTGACGCAAAAGAACATATTAAGATCTCTGCGAGGTACTTCCTTCACCACGTTAGGTGTTTAGGAGAAATACCACCGACACTT
>JAHDHB010000481.1 GCA_020631545.1 Saprospiraceae bacterium
GGACAAAGGACAAAGGACAAAGGACAAAGGACAAAGGACAAAGGACAATTTCAACGAAGTTGAAATTGTCCTTGTACACACAACGCTGAAAGTTTATTTTTTGTACAAAGTTTTTAATCAAGAAGGAGTTTAACTGTTTTTAAAACAAATAGTTAGATCGATTTAGGCTTGTGCGATTTACGCTGTGAGAGTCTATGTGAAAAGGTCGTAAGACCTCCTATTAAACCTAGGTGTTCTTGACACATTCATGTCGTCAAAAAACTATGTGTCTATGTGTCTTTGTGGCATTTTTTTACGCCAAAATAGGTGTCGTCGTAATGGTAGTTACTACGGCTTCGCCGTCCTGTACTACATGCTTCCATTTTGTTGTTTTTTTAACACGAAATTCCAAGAAGAGTTTCTGAATTACAGTTGATTGTAAAGGTTTTTTTGACCGTTTTCCGAAGGATGAAAGTAGACGTTGCTCACGTTCATTTTTCGCCAAAACGGACAACTCCCGATTCCTATCGCGGATAACTAGATGACGTAGCCGTTTTATGTTTTCGTTAAATGTATCCTAAATCCTAAACTAAACGATTTCATTCCTTGAAATATCCGTACCTTATCGCTTTTTAAGAACTATTTGATAGAAAAAATGTTGTAAAACTGAACGTTATGCTAAAATAATAACCATTCAGCAAGTTACATTCCTTATATTTGCGGTCAACTAAGTTATTGTTTTAAGTTTACGAATCTCATTAATAGTGTACCCATAAGATTTTTTATGAAATCTACAAAAACTCGCTTCTTTGTCATCTTTGTCACCATATATGTCGTAGCTGCGTTATGTTGGTGGGCTTATCTTTTATATGATAAAACGGAAGAAGCTTATAAAGGGCAGGTAGGAATACTAAAAAAAGAGCTAGAAGAAAAAGGGGTGAAGGAAGCAGATTTTTATACTTCTAAGGAGTTTTTAAAAATGCGAAAGAAATATCGTTTGCAGAGTCAAATGATTTTGGGCGAAGCCATTGTCTTCTTGTTTATTTTGATGGGCGGTATTTGGGTCGTTACCAGAGGGCTGCGTCGAGAAGTAGCGTTAGCGCGGCAGCAGCGAAATTTCCTGTTGTCTATAACGCATGAATTGAAATCTCCCTTGGCCGGCATTCGGTTAGTTTTGGAAACCTTCATCAAACGAAATTTAACGAAAGAGCAATTGACTAAGCTTTCTAATAATGGTTTGCAAGATGTAGACCGATTATCTCAGTTGGTTGATAACTTGTTGATGGCCGCGAAAGTAGAAAATGAGTACGAATGGTTTCGCGAATTTGTAGATTTGAAAGAGATGATCCAAGAATTACTGGTAGGCTTGCGTCAAAAATATCCTGAATTCTCTTTTGAAGAAAAATTAGCGGATAATATTCAGCCGGTAAAAATGGATAGGGCAGGGGTGACCTCAGTCATTCTTAACCTAGTAGAAAATGCCGTGAAGTATGCGGGAGAAAAAAAGGAAATTACCCTGAGTTTGAGTCAAAAACGGTTTAGAATCTTCTTTGAAGTAGCGGATTGTGGATTGGGGATTGCTGATGAAGAAAAAGAGAAGGTTTTTGAAAAATTTTACCGAGTAGGAAACGAAGATCGACGCAAAACCAAGGGAACAGGATTGGGGCTTTTTATTGTGCGTGAAATAGTTCGAGCGCATAATGGCCAAATATTTGTGAAAGATAATAAACCCGAAGGAACTAAATTTATCATATGGTTGCCCAAGAAAAGAACTTTTGAACAAGGAAGTTCTACTTTCTTTTGGGAATAACAATCGAATTCTGATTTTTCAGATAAAACAAAATAATGATTTTATCATTTAATATTGACTAGATTATGGCTAGAATTTTATTGGTAGAAGATGAAGCGAACATCCGTGATGCGATGAAAATTAACCTAGAACTCGAAGGGTATGAAGTCGTGGCAACGGATAACGGCAAGGATGCCATGAAATTGTTTCGAGGGCAGCATTTTGATTTGATGATTCTGGATGTAATGTTGCCGGAGGTTGATGGATTCCAAATTTGTGAACAAATCCGCTTAGAAAATTTGGAAATGCCTATCATGTTTCTAACCGCAAAGGATTCTTCGCTGGATCGTGTAAATGGATTGAAGAAAGGCGCGGATGATTACCTTACAAAGCCTTTTGTCTTAGAAGAATTGTTGCTCCGTATTCAAAACTTGATCAAACGTTCGCAATCTGCTCCTTCAGCAGCCTTAGAAACCTTTAAATTTGGCGTGAATGAGGTGAACTTCAAAACGTTTGATGCCGTAGGCTCAAAGGGTGCTTTTCGCCTTACCAAGAAGGAAACAATGTTGCTTAAATTGCTTATCGACCGTAAAAACGAAGTGGTATCTCGCCAACAGATTTTACAAGCAGTTTGGGGCTATGATGTGTATCCTTCTACTAGAACCATAGATAACTTTATCCTTTCTTTTCGAAAGTATTTTGAATCCGATCCAAAGAAACCCGCTTTCTTCTTATCCGTAAGAGGGGTGGGATATAAGTTTGCGAGTAAAGGGAATGAAGAAGCTGCTTAATGCATTGTGTAGTAAGCTAGTAAAGTGACACAAATCACTAGGAATTTTCTAGCTGAACGCGCAAACAAACAATCCTCTAAACTATAAAAAAAGTTAGCACTTGATTTTGTTTTCAAGTGCTAACTTTTTCTATGTAGTGAATACTCGTTACAAACAATATTCTCATCCCTACCTTTCTACTACTAAGCGCCTGAAAAAAGATTTATTATCTACTTGTAGTTTGACAAAATAGATGCCTGGGGTATAGCCGCTAGTTTCTATCGTTGTTTGGTTTCTCCCAATTTGAGTAGGAACTTGTTTTTGACTAATGAGTTTGCCGCTAATATCAAAAAGTGTCAAATTTACTCCAGCGTTGCTCCTTGATAAAAATGCTAGGTTGACATCTGAGCGGGGAGTAGTTGGATTAGGATATATGGTAATCTCATCTATCGTCCTATCCATGATGACGGTACGAACAGGAGAATAGGTAATCGTTTCATCTGCATCCAAAATTTTTAAGCGGTAGTAAGCAGTTCCATTAATAGGAAATCTATCAAAATATTCATACGTGCTCCCACTATTTGCGGTTCCTGTACCCTCAATATTCGTCAAACCAACAAAGCGGCCGTCAGAACCTGCTCGTTCTACTTCAAAATAATCCAAATTCACCTCTGTTTCTGTCTCCCATTTAAGTTGAACTTCGGTTAAAGAAAGCGAATAAGCATTGAACGATTTTAGCTTAACGGGTAAAGCTTCATTTATGCTAATTTCTGTAACGCAAGATTCTCTTGTTAGACCAAGACTATTGGTAACGCTAGTAGAGATAAGGTAATTTCCATCAGTTGTAGGAGTCCAATCAATACTATACGGAGCAGTGTTATCAGAGCCAATAAATGTTCCATCAATATAAAAATCTACTTTGGAGATGGGATTGGCATTGGTAATCGCTGTAGTAATGGTAATCGGATCCAAATTATTGAAAAACTGCATATCGACAGGTGAAGTAGTTGTCACCGTCAGGGTTGTTGGATTAATCGTGATCACATCACCATTGCTAGGATACCAGATATCAATATTGTTAGGCATGTTAAAGCGGGTAGCATCATCCAAAGCACTTACAAAATCAACATTATCATAGCGTACCGTTCTTGCTTCTATTTTTGATTGGTCAATGAACAACCATTTAAACTGGTTAAAACGACCACTATTTCTAGTCCAAGACTTATTATCGTCATTAGTTCTTAGTGGTGCTCCCCAACAACCTTCACCGATATAAACCGTACCGTTATCCATATCCGTAGTAAACCCCTCATCACTACCAGAGTCCGTAGTTGGTCGAATAGGCCAAGTCGTTTTGCAAGTATGAGAATCGGAGTCCGATACTAAGTTCATGTTATACTTATAAAATAAAGGAGCCCAATAGGTATACATTGAATTTCCTTCCGATTTTCCAGAAGTATGTGGCCGCATGGGCTTGTGGTATTGAGCAATTTTCCATATCGTGTTGCAAGCGGTAGCAGAAGCCAAATCTTCTTCTAGCCAATCAGTTTGGTTGCCCGAGATAGAAATGTTGGTGTTCAAAGTATAAGCACGCACTAGATTACCCCCTAAATTCATAGCATAATAAACATCAGCATTCGTGTCGAAAAGCTTTTCAATGGAAGCATTCGAAGACTCATGATTACCCCGCGTAGGGACTATAGGTGTCATCCTCCCGTCAGAGCCTGTTGTATATTGCCAGTGTAAAAGCCAATCTTGCCAAGAAGAGTTGTTGTCAAAATTGATCATATCTCCACCAAACATCACACAATGCGGACGTAACTTGGCCACCATTTTATTTGCATTTATTCGAACACTTGTATTGTTTCTAGAATCGCCCCCTGTGATTATCGACAGCGGGATGGAAGGATCATCGGGCGCCGTACGAAAGGAAAAACGTTGGCTCGTTCCTTCGCTATCAGCAATAACAAAATAGTAAACAGTATTTGGTTGCAAGCCTGTTAATCTTGCAAAATGGTTGTTCATCCCCTTGTAATTATAGATAGCATTTGGAGATTGTGAAAAGGAATAATCGCCTATTACCGTTCCGTGATCGACAACATCATAATAGACAACGGGATTCGTACCACTCACCTGATTCCAACCAATGGTTGATTGCGTCGCAGGGTCGTCTACCCAAACTACTCGATATCTATCTGTATTGGCAAATAGTGAACTAGTAGAGAAGGTGAAAATGACAGCCATAGGCCACCAAAAGATATACGAAAATATTTTTTTACTCATGCTGGGTTTATTTTATCCTACAACTATTCACGGATAATCAAGGTTGTATTTGCTTTTGCATTAAACATAAAATCCAATGCTACCCAAGGTAGATCGGTTTTAAGTTTTGCGAGTAGCAAAAGGTTGATTTACAAGGCTATATCCTTGTTTTCAACGGTTCCAATAAATGTTCAATTCGAAACTGGCTATGTCGAATGAAGTCAGAATATGAACAAGCAGTAACTACTTGTATTCAAATTCCTTGTGTGTCTGGCTCTGACCTCTCAAAGATACATAAAAAAGTTAGAACAATGCAAATAGTAATCGCTTCTTCTTGTTAAATAATTTATTGTGTAAATTTTAATAAATTATTTAAATTTTTTAATTTTTTTTTTACTTGTTTATTCCAAGCGTAAAATTGCAGAACTCTACTAATGTTTTTATGTACTATGATAGGATTAGGTGTATTACTAACAAGAATTCAAGGTTTATACGATGAATGTTGAGATAATGTTGACTTTTATCCGACATTATTTGCTTAGAATTGGAGGGATAATGATTTTTTTTGTTCAAGCACTTAAGAAATAGTGTTTGACCGAAAACGATCATTTTGGGAAAAAGGAGTGAAGCGTCATCAGTTGAATGCGGGATGAACATTGTGTTTTGCCTTCAACCGATGACTAGCGATGGTAAAAAATACCATTTTCGTTTATACACTAAAAAGCTTTTCAAGCATTTGTAGCCCTAAGTTTTTTGGCCTCTTTTTTATGAAAATACCTAGAGAACCTGTCCGTAA
>JAHDHB010000482.1 GCA_020631545.1 Saprospiraceae bacterium
GCCACCGGCACCTCCTGCATGTTCAAACAAATGACGGTCTTGAAAGCTTTTTACTTTGGGCTGAACAGCAGCAATGCTAGAATCTGTCTCC
The DNA here is from genome assembly GCA_020631545.1 of Saprospiraceae bacterium. Classification (GTDB taxonomy): domain Bacteria; phylum Bacteroidota; class Bacteroidia; order Chitinophagales; family Saprospiraceae; genus JAHDHB01. The sequence continues at coordinate 92 of JAHDHB010000482.1, forward strand.
ATCAAATCAATGATTGGGTTAATCCAACTAGGGGTGACTTCTACATCTGAATTTAACAAAACGTAGTAATCTGCTGCTACTTCTTTTAAAGCTCTGTTGTACCCTCCAGCAAAGCCTAGATTTTCTTGAATTTGAAGGAGATTGACACTCGGAAAATGTTCTTGAACAAAAGAAACGGAATCATCAGTAGAGCCATTATCGGCAACATAAACCGATTGATTCGGATAAGTACTTGCAAGAACACTAGGTAAGAATTTTTCTAGGAAAGGCTGTCCATTGTAATTAAGTATAACGACAGCAACGTGGGGACGCACTTGTTCAATTATGCTTTTTTTTTTAAGACCGATAAGGCTAATTCTTTATCTTTTCCCAATTGTATCGTTAAAGCATCCAAGGAAGCAAAACGTTCATCTTCTCGAATATGCTTGACGAATTCGACATTCAAATGCTCTCCATAAATACTTTTATCAAAGTCAAAGATATTGACCTCAATGGTTCGATCAATGTTACTTAGTGATTTACCAATGTACAGCATTCCACCATACTTCACAGAACCATGATAAACGTTAACGGCATAAATCCCATCTGTAGGGATAATTTTATAGGGATTCGCTATCTGCACATTCGCTGTAGGAAAACCGATGCTTGCGCCAAGCTGTTTGCCCTTGACAACTTCCCCGCCTAAATAAAATGGATGCTGTAACAAGGTCGTCGCTTCTTCTATTTCTCCCTTCGCTAAAGCCATTCGTACCTTAGTCGAACTTACCGCCATATCCTCCACCGTCTGTTTGCTAATTTCTTCTACCGTAAACCCATAGACGTCTTCAAACTTCTTCAAATAATCAATATTGCCAGCTCGTTTATTCCCAAATTTGTGGTCATACCCAATAACTATGCGCTTAGGATGGAATTTTTCTACTAGGAAATGTTGGATGTACTCATCAGGTGTTTGCTTAGAGAATTCCTTGGTGAAAGGAACGATAACGACATGATCTACCCCATATTGCTGTAGCAATTCAGCCTTTTCATCCGTGGTTGTTATCAGCTTTAAAGATTTATCATCAGGATAAATAACATGGCGAGGATGTGGATCGAAAGTAATGATAATACTCTCTCCTCCGATTTCTTCTGCCAAAGCTTTCAAACGACGTATAATCTGCTGATGACCAGCATGGACTCCATCGTAAGAACCAATAGTGATAACCGCATTTCGAAACGGTGGTATGTTCGTTAAATCTCTGTGTACCTTCATGCGCAACTTACTAAGCAGCAAATGTAAGGAAATAAGTTGAAAGAGTTAAGAGTTAGGACTTAAGAGTTTGGAGTTGTTTTTCTCCTATTGACCGAAAACTTGCTGTTTGGGGGCAATTCCTACTCTTCATGTATCTTAAAAACCTAAACTGGCCTAGCTTATCTTACGGTACAAAAACCTCACATTTTTTTAATGCGGCAACCTTTCTTGTAACATACCATAGGTATAAGTTCCTAAAAATGCACCTAAGATGAGGATTAAAACAGAAAAATAGCCATATCCTACCAAGGCAAACATAGGTCCTGGGCATGCCCCTGACAAAGCCCACCCCAATCCGAAGATGATTCCTCCTAGTAAATAACGTGTGATACTCCTATTTTTGGCATGAAAGGAGATCGGCTTTCATTCAATACTTTTAAATTCTTTCCATTTAATGAACTGAATGCCAAGGCTACCCAAGATAACGGCTGAGCCAATGATACCATACATGTGAAACGACTCGAAACGAAACATCTCATAAATTCGATACCAAGAAATGATTTCTGATTTAGAAAAAACGATTCCTAATAACACTCCAGTTAATAAAAATTTAATATACTTCATGATAGACTAAAGAAAGGAAGGATTAAAAAATGATAGGTAAGAATAGATGGCTCATCAATAAACCACCAATAAAGAAACCTGCTACAGCAATCAAGGACGGAATTTGTAATTCACTCAAGCCACTGATAGCATGTCCAGAGGTACAACCACCAGCGTAACGCGCACCAAAACCTACTAGGAATCCTCCAAATAACAAAATGAGACCACTCCAAGAAGAAAACAAGGCTTCTGTTCCAAAGATTTCTAAGGGCAAGTACGCTCCATTTGGCGCATGAAATCCCATTGATTCTAAAGCAACTATCGTCGAAGGATTCAACAATAAATCTTCACCATTCGAAAGGTAGTTTGCGGATATAAAACCGCCAAGCATAACGCCAAACAAAAGCACTAAATTCCATTTTTGTGCTCTCCAATCAAATTGGAAGAAATTCGAAAATTTACTTCCTCCGGCTATAGCACACATCGTTCGAAAATTGCCTGAAAGTCCAAAATTTTTCCCGGAATATAGTAGGATAAAAACCACGAGGGTCAAAAGAGGGCCTGAGATATACCATGGCCAAGGGTCGTAGATAAATTCTTGCATAAGGTGATATTTTTTTAGTTCGTGACTGAACTAATTCCTCTGCAAAAATGAGCATATTCTATAAATTCGAAGGTAACCATAGTTACATTCGAGGCTTAATTTGAAGAAGAGCCTTTTCGAAATGGCCTCAGTGTTAAACCCTATACTTGTATTTAAGTGCCCTTTTTTCGACCCAATGCCATGAATAATAAGCAGGTACGAAGCTGCAAAGGATAGAGCTAATAATCATGGTATATTCATTCAAGTAAGTCCCGAAGTATTGTACTAAAATTTGTTGTACTGGATAAGCATAGATATAGATTCCGTAGGAATAATCACCTTTTGGGAAAAAATGTTTGATACGAGATAAGTCTGCGAAGGCTAACGCTAAAATAAGATACGGCAGAATGAAGTTGTCAAAGAAAAAATTGTATTTATAAACGATTAGAGGTATCGAAAAAATCAGTAAAAAGAGACTTAAACGGTTATCAATTATTATTTTATCTTTGTACAAATAACTTAAACAACCAAGTCCAAAAAATGAACCATAAATAACATAGCCCCCAATTCTTACTTGAAGAAAAGGAAGAGCATTAAATAAATCCCAAAACTCTTGGAAAAAGAAACCTTTGATAAAAACGACCAACAAAATACAGCATACCACCAATAACTTTCTATCGAACAACCTAAAATAGTGTGCGATACCTAAAGCCAAATATAGCTTTAATTCTACAGGGAGCGTCCACAAGGAAGGATTGACAGATTTGTCATATCCTTCTTGAAAAAGACATGGAATATAATACTCGACGCCAAGGAGTGACGCGCCTTTTAGGTAATCCCAAAACTCAGGAGCAAAAAAATATTCGTTTAAAGAACAGGAACTAATGATTGGGCCTATCAAGAAAAGGAAAAGGAAAAAAAGCACCCATAGAGCAGGATATATTCTTAAAAAACGTTTCCAAAAATAATTTTTAAGCGTAGGGCTTTTCAATACACTTTTCGTCACCAACAGTCCACTAATATAAAAAAAACAGATTAGCCCAACATAACTAAATCGATAATTTACAAATACATAAAGGAAATCTCTTTCTTCCATTCCTCTAACAGCATACGAATGGGTAATTATGACGAAAATAGCCGCAAAAAGTCGAATAAGATGAAAATTATTCTCTTCTTGTAATAAGCTACCTAAGGTTTTTGGTTTATTGTTAAGCATTAAATTCTGTAAGGAATCCCATCTATTTATTGACTGCAAAAAATAAGTTATAAACTTACCTACATTTTCTAGCGTAAGTCCAAAGTTAATATTTTTTAGCCTTTGCCTCAGTGAAAACTAAAATCTAAGAAAGCTGATTTTTTGTTCAATCTACGCCGTGGGTAAAAACTTCAGTACCTCCACCACATTTCGATGGTGTCTTATTTTTCCCCTATCACTCAATTTTTTCATCAAGCGAGAAATAACGACACGAGACGAATTTAGCTCATTGGCTATTTGATAATGCGTGATATTTAATCGCCCATCACCTAGCACCATTGCTTTGTTTTCCAAGTACTTGTACAATCGTTCTTCCATATTGTGGAAAGCTAAAGTATCAACAGCCTCTAACATTTCTTCCAATCGAACATTATAGTTGTCAAAGACAAAACGCCGCCAACTTTTATACTTGACCAACCAGTCTTCCATTTTGCCAACAGGAATCAATATCAATTCGGTTGGTTGCTCGGTTATCGCTCTGATGTTACTTTTTTTTCCGCCAATGCAGCAAGTCATCGTCATTGCACAGGTATCACCTACTTCCAAGTAATACAATAATAGCTCGTTACCTTCCTTATCCTCACGCAAAATCTTGATAGCGCCGTTCAAGACCAAAGGCATGAATTCTATTTTATCACCGTGATCAATCATTGCTACCTCAGCATCAACGGTTTTATACCGCCCTATTTCTTCGATTTCTTTCAGTAGCTTCTCTTCAAAAATGTAATGATATTTTTCAATTAAGGACGCTTTCATAAACCGTTTTTCTATTACGAGTTGAGAACAAATATTATCTAGAGTTAAAGGGTAAGATTTTCGCTAAAAGAGAAGTAGACACCTCAAATCCTTGGCTTTAGCCGTCGATCCGTAATACACTGCAAATGTTTCAGTTCTATAGCTATTTCTAAATATTGTGAATTCTCCCACGATATTTATTGGTCAAGTAGTTAATACAATAACACGAAACAGTCATTCTCTTCATTCCGTGAAGATAAAGAAAGAATTCTAGGCATTATAAAAAAACATTTACCATAGAAAACGGAAAAAAACCAACCAAATCATAATGACTTAATTACCAGTCGATTATCAATAAAAAATCTAATAAAAATATTCGTAAAAAATAAAAAAATGTGCTAGCTCAACCGCTTAACGTTCAATACTTACACAAAATCAAAAAATATTTTTTGGATAACCCCGCATTTAGCTTAATTTTGCATTCTTGGAGATATGCATTTTTCGATGTATTCCTTAATTAATTTAAATACAGAATTGTGGTAACTAATGGTTATCAAAATTTTATAGTTAAAAAGCCTATGGACTTACGCAACGACTGGACAAAGGAAGAAATTGCTGAAATATACAACAGCCCTGTTTTAGACTTAATTTATAAAGCGGCGACTGTTCACCGCGAACATCACGAAGCTAATGAGGTACAAGTCTGTACACTCCTTTCTATCAAAACGGGCGGGTGTCCTGAGGATTGCTCCTACTGTCCACAAGCCGCTCGTTATCATACGGATGTAGAAGTCCACAAAATGCTTGATGTCGAGGAAGTCCTCACTAAAGCAAGCATAGCGAAAACCAATGGTTCTACTCGCTTCTGCATGGGCGCTGCTTGGAGAAATGTGAGAGATAACCGTGATTTTGATAAAGTTATCGACATGGTGAAAGGCATCAACGAGATGGAGATGGAAGTCTGTTGTACCCTAGGAATGCTCACCGCTAACCAAGCAGAACGCTTAAAGGAGGCGGGTCTATACGCTTACAATCACAATTTAGATACTTCTGAAGAATATTACGACAAAGTCATTTCC
>JAHDHB010000483.1:0-4605 GCA_020631545.1 Saprospiraceae bacterium
GTCAAATGCACAAATTAGGGGAAACCATCAAGAAGAATAAACGCGACATCAGCAGCAATCTTGCCATGGCGAGCAAAGCAAAAGAGCGTGAGAAGCAATCTGTTATGATTCTTAAGTCTAGAAAAGCTGGACGTTTGAAGGAATCTAACATGCGCTTGGAGGATTTGTATAAAAAGATGGAAGTTCTCTACCGCGTTTTGACTAAAATGCACGAAAATTCAGAAATCCTTTTAGAAGATATTGTCGATCAAGTAGAGGTAAAAAAGCAAGAACGTGCGGCTATTCGAGCCAGTCATTCTGCTATGAAATCAGCTATGAATATCATCGCTGGTAATAGTGACAAACGATACATGTTTGACATGGCCTTGGAAGCTATCGCAGATGATGTAGGAAACAAAATCGGCGAGATGGAGCGTTTCATGGATTTATCTAAAAACTTCATGGATTCCATTGACCTTCAAAATGGTGTATTTGAAGAAGAAGGCATGAAAATGTTGGAAAAATGGGAGAAAGAAGGTGTTTCTCTTCTTCTTGGTGAAGCTAAACAAGAAATCGTATTAGAAGCCAATCGAGATGAAAGTATTTTGGACTTAAATCAAGAGATGCCAAAACCTGCTAAGGAAACAAGAGGCGGCAACCAATACGACGACTTATTTAACTTCTAATTAAGACTTTATTCAAAAAAGATGAAAGAATGGAAAGATAGGCTAAATCGTCATCTTTCCACTTTTTCATCTTTTCGTTTATAATACTCCTTACTCAATAAGGATTTACCATTAAAACCAAATCGAACTAAAATGGCAAAACAATTAACCACTTTTTCTAAACTACTAATAACCATGCTCGTTGTTGGTGGCGTTGTTGGTGGCGGTTGGTTTTTAAAAAATAAAACCAATGTACTTGACGGTATTGCTGAAAATGCAGGAACTACAAGCTCAAGTAGCTCAAGCTCTTCTTCATCTTCCAATGACGACGACGTCATCAATGTAGGTGTAGTGACATGGGGCGGATATGCTGGTGGTCAATACTTTAATGAAGGCTTTGATGCTAATGAAAAGTCTAGATTTTACCAAGACTATGGCTTTAAAGTCAATTTCAAAGTATTGGATGATTTCGATGCTTCTCGAAAAGCTTTTGATAATGACGAAGTCGATTTACTTTGGTGTACAATTGACGCATTCCCTACAGAATCAGGCGCTCGTGCTGGAAACCCTCAAATCGTATTCCAAGCAGATTGGTCTAGGGGTGGAGATGCTATCGTTGTACAACGCGGTATCAAAAAAGTTGCAGACTTGAAAGGCAAGAAAGTGGCTGTTGCTCAAATGACGCCTTCGCATTCCTTCCTGCTTTGGCTCTTGGATGCTGGCGATGTTTCTATTAATGACATCAAACCTGTTTACGTAGCAGATGCTATCCGTGCAGCGGAAATGTTTAAGAACAAGGAAGTCGATGCAGCCGTCGTTTGGAGTCCAGATGATGAAGCTTCTCTTAGAGCTGTTCCAGGTTCCAAAATCCTACAGAATACCCGTAGTGCTTCGCATATCATCGCTGATGGGTTTATGGCCAAAAAATCTTGGATTCAAAATAATAAAGAACGTCTACAACAATTATACGAAGGTTGGATGATTGGCGCTTCTGAAATCAATAATCGTGCTTCTAGTAAGAAAAAAGCTAGCGGTATTCTTGCTGATGGACTGAATATTCCTGAAGCAGATGCTATGGCAGCAATGAATAATGTTCGTTTGACTACGCACGGAGACAACCTTGATTTCTTTGGCTTAAATACGAGCTACAAAAACGTTACCGCAGGCGAGTTGTACAACAAAATGAAAACGAAATATGCTGCTCTTGGTGGAGATTTCAAAGGTGCAACAGACGATGCGCCAAGCTGGCGTTTAGTTTCTAATCCTACTGCTGTTAGAGGTACAAAACTAAGCGGTAAAGAGCATGATTCTGAAACTAGAGAATTCGCTCCTGTGACTAAAGCTCAAGAAAAAGCACCTGCTATTGCTACTAAAGGCGTAAGTATCAGCTTCCGTACTGGCGAATTCAAACTGGACGAAAATGCTAAGCAAATCATTGACTTACAATTTGTTGATATTGCAAAGTCCTTCTCCAATTCTCGTATTCGTATCGAAGGGAATACCGATGATGTAGGAAATCGAACAAGCAATGTAGCACTTTCTAAAAAACGAGCTAGTGCTGTAGCAGAATACTTGAAAACAGCTTACGAAATGTCGCCTAATCGCTTCATCATCGTCGGAAATGGCCCTGACAAGCCTGTTTGTAATCAGAAAACAGATGCCTGTCGTGCAAAGAATAGAAGAACCGACTTTGAACTAGTCGCACAATAATATTTTGAATAGAGGATGGAGAATGCAGGATGGAAAATTATTATTCCTTCAATGGCATTTTCCATCCTCTATTCTTAAATTAATATGGAATTTTAGCACGAAATCATACACTTCATCTTTCCCTGAACTAATTCATTTTTTTCGCCAAAAACTTTGTGTTTCTTTGTGGCAAAAAAATGATTGTTCTACCACTCCCTTATTCTCAATTCAAAAAAAAGATGAGTGCTCTTTCAGATAAGAAAAGAATTAACCGGACTACAAAAATTGGTCTTGGGGATTGTGGGCGTTCTCCTTATCCTTGCCTTGTGGACCTTCCTAGCCTACAACAAATCCACTGTCCGCGCGGTCTATACCCCTTCTAGTAAAGAACTTCCAGCATTGGACTTGCCAGAAGCTGTCCGAGACTCCATTATACACGTACATGAAGTAGCAGATTCACTAGCAGAAGCGAATGCTACCGAATTTGAACGGATATACCCCATCCTACCTCCTCCCCAAAAAGTTGTACAATCTTATCCTGAATTAATACAAGAGGATGAATTGTCAAAAAACACATTTAAGTCACTCTGGCTCAACCTTAAAGGTTATTTTTGGGCTATTTTGATTGCTATTCCAATTGGATTATTAATCGGTTTATTACCTTTATTTAGGGGAATGTTTAACAAGCCTGTAGATGCCATGCGCTATCTGCCTCTTACCGCGCTTACGGGAGTTTTCATGGCTTGGTATGGAACGGATGATGAGATGAAAGTGGCCTTCCTTGCCTTTGGTATTATTGTTTACTTACTACCCGTCGTGATTCAACGAGTGGATGAAGTCAAGGATGTGTACCTAAAAACCGTTTTCACCCTAGGAGCTACGAGCTGGCAAACCATAAAGACGGTCTATATTCCCTCCGTTCTCTCCCGTATTTCTGATGATATACGTGTATTGACGGCTATTTCGTGGACCTACATTATTGTTGCAGAACTAGTAAATAGTTCAGAGGGCGGGGTTGGAGCATTGATCTACCTCAAAGGTCGTTTTGCACAAACAGACAAAGTATTTGCTATCCTTTTAGTCATCATTATCATTGGCTTATTACAAGATAAATACTTTACGTACTTAGATAAAAAGCTATTTCCTTTCAAGCACAAAAACGAAGCGACTAAAGAGAGTTCTCTAGCAGGGAATACGATTCGATTTATCGTTACCTTAGTTTCCACCTTATTCGTTGCTTTAGCTGTTTGGCCAACAGGACGCGCATTATTGCAAGAGTTACTACATGATGGTTTTTATGTGTTGTTATTACTTTCAACAATAGAACTGCTTTTGAATTTAAAAGAAAAATGGCCGGCTTTAGCTGATCGATTTTTAACAAAAAAAGCTACGGTAGCTAAGAGTTAATAGTTAAGTATGAAGAGTTATTTAATCGGTTTTCGTCCATTTCGTTCTATGTGTACTAATGTTAAGCCTGCGCCTTTGTGGCCTAGCTTCGTAATTTCATCAAAACGTATGTCTACTACTATGGCTATGTGGTTCAAAATCGTTAGGACGATCATTCTAAACCACATAGTCAGATAGAAAACATAGAACAAAATGAGCGAAAATGACAAAATAGTGTACATAGAGGTCTTACGACCTTACATAGTTCACATAGTTTTTAATGGTAAATCTTCGATTTAATCTGATAATAGTTATTTAATCGGTTTTTATTTGACCTTATAAGGTAGTAAAATGGTAAATTTTAAAGAGACTCCAGGTTTAGAGAATATAATTGAGCTGCGTAATATCCGTCAATCCTATGATGGTGGTGAATCTTATATCATTGATGGTTTAGATTTTCTAGTAGAAGATAAACCTATGCAAGGACAATTTGTTGTCATTCTAGGCATGTCAGGCTGTGGGAAATCAACGGTTCTACGTTATATTGCTGGTTTGCAGAATCCTACAGAAGGTACTGTTTTGCTTAATGGCAAGCCTGTCGATCACAAAAACCGTGTGAGTATGGTCTTTCAGCAATATTCTTCCTTGCCTTGGATGACGGTATTAGAAAATGTAGCGCTTGGGCTTCAATTTCAAGGAATTTCCAAGAAGGAACGACATGATCGAGCCATGGAAATGATACAAATGGTTGGTCTAGAAGGTCATGAGAAGAAATATGCCCAGTACCCTACCCTATCAGGTGGTCAGTTACAGCGTGTTGCTATTGCAAGAAGCCTCCTTGCCAATCCTTCCGTTTTATTGATGGATGAACCTTTTGGCGCACTAG
>JAHDHB010000483.1:4615-4832 GCA_020631545.1 Saprospiraceae bacterium
GACATCAACACACGCTTACAAATGCAAGATTTGCTGCTGGATATTTGGGAGAAATTCCATTCTACTGTAATTTTTGTTACCCACGATATTCAAGAAGCCGTTTATCTAGCCGATGATATTTACATCATGAAATATGCCCCTAGTAAATTCGTTGAGCATATTTATGTTGATTTACCGTTTGAACGGGATCGTTCTATCAAACGGGATCCACGTTTCG
>JAHDHB010000483.1:4842-5554 GCA_020631545.1 Saprospiraceae bacterium
AATTAGTGCATCAGGTGGAAGATACGATGATTCGGGTGGCGAATATGGGGTAATGGTTGGTCGTTTTTTTTGTTTTATTGCACATCGTAATTTCGGTTGCATTGATTTCCCATCGTATTTTTTGACCATATTGATAAGGAATTTTCTTTTTACTCCAACCTTTCCGCCTCGCCTCTATTTCAAGGATTTGAATTTCATTGGCATTAGCCATATGATTGATTTATTCAATTAAACATTCGCTCATTTATTCAACTTCGTTGAATAGTCCTTCGTCCTTCGTCAAAGTGTCTTTTCAAGCAATAGCGTCGAAAACTATTCGCGACTTAGTTTAGTGAAAAACAAGTAAAAGGATGGATTAATTGGCAGGAAATTGGAAATTTCCAACGAACCTTCTTACATTTATGACCAATAAATATAGGGTATATGAAATTGCAATTTCCAGAAGGTTTCCTTTGGGGAACTTCCACCGCTGCGGCACAAGTAGAAACGGCTTTCGATCATCAATGGAAAGGCGTCACCTCAAAAGATGGTTTCACTTTCGGGCGTACGACTGACCACGAAAAACGTAGAGATGAAGACATTAACTACATCAAGCATTTTGGTACTATTTACCGCTGTGGCGTGGATTGGTCTAGATTGCAGCGGGATGCTTTTGCACCTTTTGATATGGAGGTGGTAAAGGAATATCAAGATTTTTTCCAGAAGCTGATTG
>JAHDHB010000484.1 GCA_020631545.1 Saprospiraceae bacterium
TAGTTAAACCCCTATTCAAGTTCTAGCTTTGTACTGTATTTACTACCTTTTGGAGTACAACAAGACGTTTAAATGCCATTAATACAGAATACCTATGAGCCTGATAAGCAAACTTTTTTACAAGAAAAAAAATAAACCAACTCAATCAAGAAGTTCTTCAATTAATTCGGCAAGAATATGAATGTTATTAGCTAGTAAAGGATGGCTGTGAATCCTTTTCTTTGCACTGATTCCCAAACCTTTAGCAAATTCACCATCTTTAGCTACTCGAATCATTTCCCTAGCCATTCCATCCACGTCATATTCTTCAACTAAGAGCCCTGATTCTTCATGTATTATCATCTCTTGAATACCTGCATGACGTGTAGAAACTACAGGCAAACCACTTGCCATAGCTTCCATTATCGCTACAGGGGTTCCTTCTTTATCACCATAAATTGGAGTTGTGACAGAGTGTTGTACAAATGCTATAGCTTTTTTCATAATTTGATAAACCTCGTTATGTGATAACATTCCTTTAAATTCTACTCGTTCTTCTAGCTTCAAGGCTTTCACCAAAATAATGCACGCTTCAAACAATTCGCCATCCTCTTTTCCAACCATAATTAATCTAGCAGATGGAATTTCTTGTACGACTTTATGAAAGGCTAAAATGGTTAAATGTGGGCTTTTCGATTCAGCAAAACGCCCCACAGCAAGGAAAACAGGATCATTTTTACTGTGGTCAGTATATTCAAAAAGCGACAAATCTACACTACAAGGATGATATCGTAGTTTTTCTTTAGGAGCGCCTAATTTATTAAGTTGCTGAACCATATCTTCGGAGACCCCAATAATGGCCGAGGCATAATCAAACAGAACGGGATAAGATTCCTTATTTTGTTCTAAAACATTCTTATGAAAGCCATCATAACCATAAAATATGACAATTAAGGGTAAACCTAATTCTTTACAAGCAGGGGCAACATGAGCGCCTACCGTCCCAAATTCGGCTAAGACTAATTTAGTTTTGCTTTCGACTAAGTAATGCTGAAAGGCAATTTTCAATAAATATTCACTTGGCAATAAAAAGGATTTAATTTTATTAAAGCTATTGGGCAAAAATTGGAGGATCCCTCCCTTGTGCTTGAGCGTAACATATTTAGGAAAATAAGAATCTCCGCCAAAGAAAAAATGGACATCCTGCGGCAAATGTAAAAGATGTTGTTTTACAAAGGTTTCTGTATATTTTGATTGATTTCTATTTACGACAGCTATGGATGCTCGTTTCTTTCCTTTTCCATGGATTTCCTCATTATAATGCTCTCGTCTTGCTGTTTTATCGTCCTCTCCTTTAATATATACCCTAAACCAATATACAGACATATTCACCCAATAACCTAAGAAATAATAAGCACGGTCATAAGCTTTTTTCACCAAACCACCTACGCTTTCCTTAATTTGAGGAACACCAAAATATAGGGCTCCCCCTAAGACTGCCATATAACCATAAGAATGCATCCCACACCACCATAAATTCCAAAATATCAAAAACTTATAGTAAGTCATATTGACCGTTTGAAGGTCTTTCGCATTATCCAAATGAGCGAAGACTCGGATGGAAGAAACAAGGAGAAGTGGCAAATATCTAAGTACCAAAAAAACTAGTGGAAGAATAAAATACCCTTTAAAATAAACAAGGGAGACATACCCAACAAAACTTGTAAACAATAGAAGTTCAGGAATTAAAACACCGTAAATCGTAAATTTCGTAGCCCTTTTGGTTCCTTTCGCTACAGGATATGTCCAACTTCCAGCTTTTAAATCATTCTCATAATCTTCTACTTGATGAATCAAGATGTTATGCAGACCAATAAATAATTGCCACGCAAATAAAATAGCTAGAAATAGCCAATCGACAGAGCCTCCAGGGATTAAAAAATAGGTATAAGCTGCTAGTACCGCAGGCACTGCATAAGCATATAAACCGTCTGCTAAAGCTCCCCACAAAGCACGTTCTTTCAAGCGAAAAGGAGGTATGGCATAAATAATGAGCAAGACAAACTCTGCCCCTAAAAGCCAAAGGCTATTTTCATCAAACGGAAGCACCCACCACGGCAAAAGGGCTACGGTAAGAAAAAGGAACAAGACCAATATACGCTGATAAACAGGCAGTTTAGCCATTCTGTTTTTCTTCCCAGCTTTATGATCGGCTTTGATATCTAACCAATCATTGACCATATGACCAAAAGCCCCAATACCTAGAATGGTAAGCATTGATGGAAAAAAATAGGTAAGTGCCTTAGTAAAAGGCATTTTGGTAATAGCCATCACTATAAAAAGTGTGGCTAAAATGTTTCCAGCTTTAGGCAACCACCATTCTTGTATACGAGAAGGGGCAAGAATAGGATTTTGGGTAATAGCGGTGGTGGTCTTCGTGTTGGTCGTCATTACACAAGGCGGCAAAGCCGTAAATTAAACGTTAAAGAAGTCAAGAACAGCACAAGCAATTAAAGTCGATTGCTGCTCCTTTAAATCATAGAAGAAGAGGAATCCAAGCTGATTATAAATAATTTATTAAAAGGGATGTTCAGCTTCCTCGTTTTTTCATGGCCTTTGACATATTGTAACAAAGCAGCAATTTATTGAATGAATCCTCCTTCAAATGTTTTTAGTTCTGGAGTTAGTTTAAATATCGTGAAAAGTCTCACGAAGTGAGATAGCCAAGCGGCTATATATCATAAACTAAAACTTAGGAAACTCAGGGGAAAATAATGCAAAGACAATATGAAAAGCTTCCCATTGCCCTCGTAAATGTAAGAATTTTTCTTTATTTTTGAATGGATGTAAGTTATTTGAACGTAGAAAGAGACGATTTACCATCATTTTCTTATAAAACTACTCTTCGCGATATAGAATATTCATTTTTTTAACGATTCGCAGGGTTTTCTCTCCAATCAAATAACGAGTTATTTTCTTCCTATCGCTTGAAAAAACATACTTCCCCAATTTTCATCTTCATTTTGACCCTTGGTCATATCCTATATCTAAATAAGGAAAATACATGAGTATTTATTTCAATAATCCTTGGAAGCCTATCAAACATACCTTACTCAAGGATGCAGCATTGGCAGATACTATACACGAGAAAGGCTATGCCATTGTACAAATGCTAAACGAACAACAGCTTAATCAACTACGCAGTATTTACGATACGTTGCATGATATAGCGGATGAACGAGGGGGAATGTTTTACAGTGTTTATTCTCGCGATCTAGCTTATCGAAAAAAGGTCTTCCAACAGTTGGAATCTGTTTTAGGCAATATATATCAAGAACATTTTGTAGATTATAAGACCATCCTCCACTCCTTCGTTATCAAGGCTTCTGGCCCTGAAAGCGAATTTTACCTCCACCAAGATACGACGGGCGTAGACGAGTCAAAATTTTCGGCACTCAATGTTTGGATGCCCTTGCACGACGTGGATGAAAATAATGGATGCTTGGCGCTCGTTGAGAAAAGTCATAAATTTTTCTCTCCTTATCGAAGCATTTCCTTTCCTGCCCCTTTTGATCCTATTCAAAATACGGTACGTAAATACCTCAAACCTATTCCGATGAAAGCTGGAGAGGTCATCATTTTCGACAATCGCATCTTACATAATTCGCTAACGAATCTATCTGGAAAAACACGCATAGCAGCAGTTTCGGGGCTCTTACCCAAGGCCGCACCTATTGTAACTTGCCATAAGGCTAACTATGAATTAGAAGGCCAAGTCGAACTCATTGAACATACCGACGATTTCTTATTGACTTACCCTAAGTTCCTAATTGATTGTCAAGATCGTCCACATGTAGGGCAATCCCTAGGTTTTAAACCCGACCCCTACCCTGCTATCCAAGCAGAAGAGTTTATCGAACTTTGTCAACAAAATGGCGTAGAAGCGGAAAATGTACTCGAAGATTTAACGGCTCACTTGAACTGCAATTTAATTTCTGAGCCTACGCATCAACAGGTAATCGAAAAAGTAATTGAACCAGTAACGACTAAACCTAAATCTTTAGTAAGGAAGTTATTGGATGCACTAGGGGTATAAAGTTGATTACTAATTAAAACATAATTTTGCAAAAATTTTGGCTATGTTAGGCATGTTAAAAGATAAAGCATTAGATGAGCATATGGATACTTTTGGGTATGTTATTATGCCTTTTTTAGCTCCAGATGAAATTGAACTATTCAAGCAATTGTATAAGAAACACCATCCTGTTCCACCACCGGCCTTTTATAAATCCTACTTTTCTCCTGATTATGCTTATAAGATGGAAGTAGAAGGCAAAATTAAAGAATTTTTCAATGCAAAGTTGGCTAATCAGTTTCAAAATTCTTTTGCTATGGGGGGGATGTTTGTTGTAAAACCTCCAATGCAGAAGGGGCACTTTCCAGCGCATCAAGATTGGTCTTTTGTTGATGAAACAAAATCTTGGTCAATTAATATGTGGTGTCCTCTAGAAGATGTTAATGACGAGAATGGAAACATTCAGGTATTGCTGGGAAGCCACAAATTTATTGAAACCATCCGTGGTTATGGTACACCGGATGTATATGCTGATTTGCGGGAAATTGTGGACGATTATATGGTTCCTCTACCGATGAAAGCTGGGGAAGCTTTGTTCTTTTTTCATGGTTTAGTGCATGGTTCTACTCCAAATACAACGAATAATACGCGTGTAAGTTTGGGGCTTTCTTTACTTCCAGAAAATACTCCTTTATTATACCATTATATTGATCCTGAATCTGAAAAGAAACAGTTAGAACGTTTTATTTCTAATGAAGATTTTTACATTAACTATGTTCATCATAGGAATAAACGGCCAACAGATTTAGAAAGCTTAGGCATGGTAGATTTTAGTTTTGAACAGCTTTCTCCTGATGCCTTAATTAAAAAATGCGAAGTCCTTAATCCAGGTAAATCTCTTTCTCCTAAACGTCATTTGCCTGATATTGGTTTTGGTGAAGATTTAATAATGGTAAAGGACGACGAAACAATAATACCATCCCCAAAGCCTACTTTTCTTCAAAAAATTAAAGAACTATGCGGCATCGGCCAGTAATGATTGACGTGGAGTTGCAAAAAACGCTAGATGAAGATGGCGTTATTTCCTTTCCTTGTTTATCAGAGGATGAGATTGCTTCCTTGACGGAGTATTTCAAAAAAATGCATCCTAAACAAGAAGATCATATTTATCATGGTTTCTATAATTGCATTACTTCATCTGATTATGAGTACAAACGTGCTATTCATGATAGGGTAAAGGAAATTCTTGAACCCAAAGTTCAAAGCATCTTCCAAAATTTGCGCTCCTTAACCTATGTCATGCAATTAAAAGGTACAGGAGAAAAAACGGAATTGGGTATACATCAGGATTGGAGTTTGATGGATCCTGAACAATTTCGTACTTATACTTTATGGATTCCTTTGATAGATACGACAGCCGAGAATGGTGGTATGTTTGTCATTCCCAAAAGTCATTTGTTACAAAATAATGTAC
>JAHDHB010000485.1 GCA_020631545.1 Saprospiraceae bacterium
AAACAGCATACAAGCAATTAATGGGAATAAAATTTTAATTCTCTTCATAATTAAAAAAAGGGTTTTGGTTAAAAAATAGGTAATGATTAATAAGATGCTAGTATGAGGGCATAGCATCGCTATTTTAGTCACAAAATTGTGACTAATCGTAAAGTATAGATATACCTCTTCTAGGGATACTCTTTGAGTGTCTTAAGAAAAATAGGTACTTGGTTGAATGTTAGAGGGAAGGACTTTAGCCTAGGTGAAACGGAGGTTTTGTGGCAAAGTCTTAGTTGGTTTTATCTGCATCTGGGTAGTAAGTTTAGGTTAAAAAATAAGATAGTGGTAGATAGCGTTCTCCTAATTGGAATACTAAGGTAGGTAAAATTTACCTAGTCACAAAGAAAAGTAAAAAGGTTTTTTGTTAAAAAAAGCAATAAAATGACATTGCAAATGGTCTTAGATGATTTTGTAGAGGTGTTTTATCTAGCTGTTTTTTAATGAGATGAGCGTTGTGTGATTACTTATTAGGTTTTTTTGCCCACGTCCTAACTTACTATCCAAACTATTTTGTATTACGGTTGGTATCGTTGTATTTTCGGGTAAAGCGTATCTAAAAATTGTTTCAAATGGCTAAAAAATAAAAATAGTGCTTAGTTGGAAGTTTTTTCAAATTAATGTTTGAGGTTGGTTCGAAGTTTAATTTTAATATGATGGAAAGATGAAATTTTGATTGAGTGAGGACATTGTTGAACTTGGAGTTATGAATTTATTTAATATTGGCATTCTTTTTTAAAAGAGCTTAGTACTTGATCCTGTTTGAATAAAAAATTAACGGTGTTGGATTCTAGTATTCGTCTTTAGGTGTTCATGTGGAGTTCGGACGTTTAATAATTGATTTTTTTCATTCCGAATAAATTTTTTATCAAAAGTTGTTACAAATTTATAGATTATAGAGAGTAGTCCGCGATAGGAATCGAGAGTGCTTCTGGAACAATCAAAAAGTCTCTCTACTTTCGATTTCTATGGCGGACTATTTTATAAAAAGAGTTTTGGTGATTTTGCTATAAAGAGATTTAAGCTTCTAACAGGCTTTTTGCCTTAGCTATAGCGCTGTCTAATCCACTAGCGTCCTTACCTCCTGCGGAAGCGAAGAACGCTTGTCCACCGCCACCACCTTGAATCTCTTTGGCCAATTCTCTAACCATATTACCAGCGTGTAAACCTTTGCTTTTGGTCAATTCCTCTGTTATGGTAACGCTGATTTGAGGTTTTCCCTTGATTTCAGCACCAAAAACAATGACGACATTCCCTAGCTCTTCCTTTAATTGATGAGATAAGGTTTTAATCGCTTTGGAATCTTGCAATGGCAGTTTTGCGGCAATATATTGATAACCATCCATGGCAATAGCCGACTCCTTCAAACTGACCTTTAAATTGCCCGCTTGAGCGTTTTGCAGTCGTTCTAGTTCCTTTTTTAAGGACTTATTCTCGTCCACTAAGTTCTCCACATTTTTGAGCAAATGCTTAGGGTTTTTGAATAAGGAACGGATATCATTTAGCGTTTGTAGTTCCTTGTTAAGGTAAGCCTCCGCTTGGTCAGCCGTGACCGCTTCAATCCGACGTACACCAGCAGCGACGGAAGTCTCCAGTTTGATTTTAAACAAGCCGATTTTACCTGTAGCGGAAACGTGGCAACCCCCACACAATTCATGGGAAAAACTTTGATCAAAGGTAATCATCCTCACCTTATCGCCATATTTTTCGCCAAATAACATGGTAACGCCTGTCTTTTTTGCCTCTGCTAAAGGAATCGAACGCGCTTCCTCCAAAGGAATGTTCTCCCGAATTCTTCGGTTGACGATTTCCTCTATTTTCGCTAATTCTTCCTTTTCTACTTTTTGGTAGTGCGAAAAATCAAAACGTAAGTGCGTATCCGCAACTAAAGAACCTTTCTGATTGACATGCTCACCAAGTACCTCTTTCAAGGCCGCGTGTAATAAGTGGGTAGCAGAGTGATTATTTTCCGTAAGTCTTCTCTTGGAAGCATTCACCGAAGCACGAATAAACGTTTTGAAATCCTCTGGAAATTTATGGATATGATGGATGATCAAATCATTTTCTCGTTTGGTATTGACGACCTTGATCGTTTCGCCGCCAAAGGATAGAATTCCTGTATCGCCAATCTGACCACCACCCTCAGCATAAAAAGGCGTTTTATTCAAGACAATTTGGTATTGTTCCTTGTTTTTAACCTTTACTGTACGGTATTTGACCACTTCAACATCTTCTGCTTCTAAGTGGTCATAGCCGATAAACTCAACACTAGGATTATCTAGTAATGAGTGCCAATCTCCAAACTCCTTGACGGCATCCGCTTTTGAACCGTCTCTTTGTACTTGCATCGCTACCTTAAATCCTTCCTCGTCAACTGTCCACCCTTTCTCAGAAGCTACTAACATCGTCAAATCAAGTGGAAAGCCAAAGGTATCAAATAAGGTAAAGGCCGTTTTACCATCTATAACCTTATTCTTAACCTCTAAATTATCGATACGTTGCAAGCCCTTGTCCAAAGTTCTTAGGAAGCGCTTTTCTTCAGATTGAATGATTTTGGCAATGAAATCCTGCTGCTTGCCCAATTCAGGGAAGACACCGTCAAACTGTTCTGCCAATAAAGGAATCAACTTATAGAGTAAAGGTTCCTTTACATCAAGGAAACTGAAATAATAGCGTACCGCTCTACGTAAAATACGACGAATTACATAGCCCGCCTTGTTATTACTGGGCTGTTGCCCATCAGCAATGGCAAATGCAACCGCACGAATATGATCTACGACGACACGGAAAGCAATGTCCTTTTTCGCTTCCTTAGTGTATACGCCTTCGTAGCGTTTGCCGGATTCCTGTTCTACAAATTCAATTAATGGAGAAAAAACATCGGTATCGTAGTTCGAAAGCTTATTTTGCATAGCCATGCAAAGACGCTCGAATCCCATTCCTGTATCCACATGCTTCTCTGGGAGCTGCTCCAAAGAACCATCTTCCTTCCTGTTATATTGTATAAAAACCAGATTCCAAATTTCTACTACTTGAGGATGGTCGGCATTGACCAGCGATTTGCCGTCAACTTTCGCTCTTTCGTCTTCACTTCGCAAGTCAACATGAATTTCAGAACAAGGGCCACAAGGGCCGGTAGCGCCCATCTCCCAAAAGTTGTCTTTTTTGTCACAATATAGTATACGTTCTTTTGGGAGCCATTTCTCCCAAAAAGTAGCGGCTTCGCTATCGGGTTCTAGGTTTTCAGCTTCATCACCCTCAAAAACGGAAGCATAAAGCCGATCTTTAGGAAGCTGATAGACTTCGGTTAATAACTCCCATGCCCATTCAATAGCTTCTTCTTTAAAATAATCACCGAAAGACCAATTTCCGAGCATTTCAAACATCGTTTGGTGGTAGCTATCTAGCCCCACTTCTTCCAAATCGTTATGTTTGCCTGACACACGAAGACATTTTTGCGTATCAGCTACTCGTTTATTTTTTGCTATTTTATCACCCAGAAAAAAGTCCTTAAATTGATTCATTCCCGCATTGGTGAACATCAATGTAGGGTCATTCTTTATGACTAACGGCGCGGAGGGAACAATTTTGTGTTTTTTAGATTCAAAAAAATCAAAAAATTGTTTTCGGATTAACTTAGAATTCATAATTTGTGACGAATTAACTAGGCTACTTTGTTGGTAGTACCTAGTAAATGCAGTGAAAATAGCATTTTTTTTGTTTAAAAAAATCTGTAAACCTTACTGACTATAGGCGCAAAGGCTATAAAAATGTGAAAAAAAAAGGCTTTTAAATGCCAATTTACCTACCTGTGAAGGCAAAAATGACCGAATTTTATTTGAAAAATTCCCAAATGGTCATTACCTTTGGCAATGGTTTGGGGAAATTCTTTTGACATTCGCCTATTTTGAACGCAAAAATAGCCATTTCAAAGTAATAATTGACCAAAAAATGAGGAAAGAAAAATTTATTTACAACGTCAATTCGTTAAGTTACGAGAAGATTGAGCTGACGTGGAAGACAATCTTGTTGAGAACAGGAGTGTTCTCAGTTATCGTATTGGCTTGTTCTTTTTTGCTGGCTTATGCTTGGCAAAGTTTCGGAGTTTCTCCTGAAGAGAGAAGACTCGGTCAACATGTTCAACATTTAAACTTGCAATATGAAGAGTTGAGCAAGGATATTGATATGTACGCTAAGGTTTTAGCTAACATCAAGGAAAGAGATAATGACATTTATAGGATGATGTTTGAAATGGATCCTATTGATGATTATACTTGGGAGTCTGGTGTTGGAGGTAGTGAACGCTATGAAAAGCTTAAGAGCTTATCGAACAGTGATATCATGGTAAGTACTACCCAAAAAATGGATAAGTTAGGTCGTCAGATAAACTTACAATCCTTATCCTTAGATACCATTGCTAATATGGTGAAAGAGAAGGAGAAAATGCTTGCTGCTATTCCTTCTATTCGGCCTGTTCGCAATCTCACTCGGAATATCAAGCTGTTTTCTGGTTTTGGTATGCGCTTGCATCCTATCCATAAAATCAGGAAAATGCACTGGGGAATTGATTTCTCCGCGCCTAAAGGTACACCAATATATGCTACAGGTGATGGAAAAGTAATTGCAGTGAAGTCTCGAAAATCGGGCTATGGAAATCACGTAATTATCAGCCACGGCTTTGGCTATAAGTCGCTTTATGCGCATATGTACAAGGTAGATGTAAAAGTCGGCCAAAAAGTGAAGAAAGGAGAAGTTATCGGTTCTATAGGAAGTACAGGAACTTCAACTGCCCCTCACTTACACTATGAAGTAATTCAAAAAGGGAAAAAAGTTAATCCAATTCACTTTTGTGTTGATGGTTTGACACCTGCTGAATATAAAGAAATGTCTGAATTAGCGGCTACGGAGAATCAATCTTTCGATTTCGGTGGAGAAGAGTTTACAGACTAACGCTTGTGTAACTAATTGTTGTATAAATATTACGGAAAAACTTGTATCTTGCGATGCAGGTTTTTCTTATTTTAACTAAATTGGTAAGAATGCTATCCTTTTTAAGCAAAGGAATAGAACCACTAGGAGTAAACACGCTTTAGAAATCACTATTCTATTGCGAAACAAATTGAAATCGTATGGCTAAGCAGAAAGAACATAGCTCCAAACTTTATTACTCCATCAGCGAAGTAGCTGACAAGTTTGACGTATCTAATTCCCTTATCCGATTTTGGGAAACGGAGTTTGATATACTTAAACCTAAGAAAAATAAGAAGGGAGATCGTCGGTTCACGCAGCGCGATATCGACAATTTTAAGATCATTTACCACCTAGTAAAAGAAAGAGGTTTCACGCTTGATGGAGCAAAAAAGGAAATCAAGCAAAACAAAGAACGCCTTACTCAAAAATTTGATTCCATTGAGAAACTAAAAGAAATCAAAGGTTTTTTGCTGGAATTGAAAGAAAAAATATAA
>JAHDHB010000486.1 GCA_020631545.1 Saprospiraceae bacterium
ATTGATTAAATTTTGTATGATTCCATTGGGCTTCAAGTCCCAATCTAGGCGTAAAAAGTACACCAAATCCAAATCCAATAGAACCACCAAAGTCTATAAGGTAGCTAGTTTCAACCATCTCAGAAAGTTGGATTCTCAAATCCTCATTTTTAATCCAATTGAACCCAAATTGACCAGCAACAATGGTGTAAATACCTCGATAATCCAAGGTTTGTAGAGCCAAAGCATTATCCGTTCTGCTAACCAAGTTATTTCGCATTCGAATCATATCAAAGTCCAAAGGCGAATAAGCCCTAGGGGTGACACTAGACAGCGCGTCACCAAGTTCTAAATGCTCAGCAAAAGATTTTTTATTTAAATTTTGTTCTTTTTCTACAGGAGTAAGCGCTAAGAATAAATTATCATTCTGAGGTTCTAAAATCTCCGTATCTTTTAAAGATATCGGTTTTACCTCTCGTATAGTATTGAAATCCTTTTCAACTAAAAGATTTCCAGCTTCATTTATACTAGCATCAGAATTTTCAAGAAAGATTTTAGTTGAAGAAGTGACCTTCTCCAAATTCTTCGTCAAAATAAATGTATTTACCGCAGGTTCTAGCACATTAGACGTATTGGTAGATGCAACGACATCACTATTTGCTGCTATTTGCTTAGCAAAATTATGATTCATTGCCTGTAGCTCCAAAGCTAAAGCCCCACCGCCATCAATTTTTTTATTCTTTTGGGATAAAACAACATCGGGATAATTCAACTCAGCATCCTCCGTAGAAGGAATATGATTTGTAGAATTAGCGTACAATTCTAAACCTAGATCTTTGTTTTCCTTTCCTTCTTCTGAAGAAATGGAAGATTCAAGATTTTGATTTTCAGAATTATCCGTCTGTTGTTCCTTATTGGGAGGATAAGTGGTTTCTTGATCTAATCCAGCAAAAAATGGGGTGTTTTCAAGTAAGCCGCTATTGCCTAAACCGAGCGCTAGTAGCATACCTACGACCAAAATCGCTGCAATCTTTGAAAGGTTATTTAAATGCCGTTTGATTAACAAGCTGATAGGAATTTCACGTTGAACTTTTTCCCAAATTTCAGGCTTAGGTTCAGTCTCAAAAGTACTAAAAACTTGACGATATTTTGATTCTAATGGTTTGCTCGAAACGGTCTCCCATACTGTAGTAGAAGGAGATGCCGTAAACCCAGCAAGGGAATTCTTTATATAAGAATCAAAAGATATTTGCTCACTTAGGGTATGCCAGTTCTGATCATTCGGGATAGCCTCAAAATCTGAAAAAGCATTTTTCAATTGAGCGTCAAAAAAAATCTCAGCAGAAATATTTTCCCAAACGCCCATAGAAGGATTTACCTCAAAAGCATCAAAGGCATTCCTGAAAAGATCATCATTATAATTGGTCTCTTTTTCCATGTTTAACGTCTGTGAACTTGAATCATTTTTTGTAAAATTGCTCTAGCTCTTGCCAATTGAGACTTAGAAGTTCCTTCCGAAATATCAAGTTTTTTAGCAATTTCCTTATGAGAAAATCCCTCTATCACATACAGGTTGAATACTGTTCGATACCCGGGAGATAATCGTTGGATAAGTTTGAGCAAATCTTGAGCAGCTAAATTCTCTACTGCTACATCATCAACCTGCCTAAAAGAGGCTTTATCTAGTTCTGTATGTCCGTTATGGTTAACGGCCTTTCGGTAATATTCGATAGCCGTATTGATAAAGATTCGCTTTACCCACCCTTCAAAAGAGCCATCACCGCGATACCTATCAATATTATTAAAAACTTTAATAAATCCTTCTTGGAGGATATCTTCGGCACTATGAAAATCATTTGCATAACGCAAACAAATGCCAAACATCCTAGGAGAAAAGAATTTATACAATACCTCTTGGCAATCCCGCCTACCAGCGATACAACCTTGAATAATATCTTTTTCGCTTAAACCGTGTAGAATAACTTCAGCCATCGGGTATACTGTTGACAAGCATTAAATGTAACAACAAGATAATGCTTAGTTAGTTAAAAACTTTTTCAATTGATTCACTGCTTTAGCACGGTGGCTAATAGCATTTTTTACATTAACATCAATTTGACCGAAACTTTGGGAATAACCATCTGGAATGAACAATGGGTCATAGCCGAAACCATTTGTACCCATTTTTTGAGTACTGATTGTCCCCTTGAGTATTCCCTCAAATGTATATTCCTCTTTATCAAGAACAAGTGCAATAACAGTTCGAAATTTTGCTGTACGTTCTTCAACTCCCTTCATCTTCTTAAGCACCAAAGCCATATTAGCCTCAGCATTTTTTTCTTCTCCAGCATAGCGAGCTGCATATATACCAGGCTCACCCCCTAGAGCATCTACCTCAAATCCAGTGTCTTCAGCAAAACAACTAATATTGTATTTTTCAACAACATACCAAGCCTTTTGAAGGGCATTTCCTTTAACTGTATCTTGCGTTTCGGGAATCTCTTCAAAGCAGCCAAGATCTTTTAGACTAACAATCTCAAAATTGTCTCCCAAAATTGCTTGCACCTCTTTTACCTTGTTGCTGTTGCTAGTTGCAAATACCAACTTCTGTTTATTCATACGTCAATCTTTAAAAAAGGTTGCTTTTAAAGCCATCCACAAGGCTTTCTTTTTTTCCTTTCGCCTACTCAATTCACTCAAATCCTCAGAAAAAATCATTATTGTATCACCTAAAGGTACTGGTTGATAATAATTAACATTGATATTAATACCTAAAGCCATAGGGGAGATACCAAAACAAACCAGAAACTTAACTGGCCATTTTTTTTCTACACGATTGAAACTTGGTAAGAAATCTGACGTAACATTGAAGTGAATAGTGTCTTTGTCTAAGTCAAATTTTAATGCACCAAATATTTTTTTCAGGAGAGAAAGTTGATCTTCAACGGCATTCCCTTGATCATTGTTTAATGAATAGACGACAAATGTTTCCTTTTGGTTGCTTCCTTCTATTTTTTTAAAATATTCTGCATTATCTTGTAAAGAAGGATACAAATCAAAATTTAGGAGGTCTGCACTTAATGCGAAATTTTCCATTGAATTGTGTTTAAAAATCAAAACAAACTATCGAAATTCGATATTTAACTCTTTGTTTTTAAAATAAATGCGAAAAAACCCCTAAATTTACAAAAAATCAGCCATGAAGCATAATATTCAAGTTCATCCTACCAAAAATCCAAGATTACCTAATGTGGATGTGAATAATGTCCCATTCGGTAAAGCATATTCTGACCATATGTTTATGGCAGAATTCAAAGATGGTGCTTGGCAAGATCCAAGAATAGTTCCTTTCGGAGATCTTAGTTTAAGCCCAGCCAATTTGGCTTTGCATTACGGTCAATCCATCTTTGAAGGAATGAAAGCATCTAAAGATGCAGAGGGCACTCCTCTTCTTTTTCGAATGGATGCTCATATCACTCGATTAAATAATTCTGCCAAGCGAATGGATATGCCGGAATTCCCAGCAGAATTATTTTATGAAGCCATTCGACAGCTCGTCAATATTGACCATGGTTGGATTCCTGATAGTCCAAGCTCTTTGTACATTCGTCCTTTAATGTTTGCTTTGGATCCTTACATTGGTGTCCGTTCCTCAACGACTTATCAGTTTCTTATTTTTACGGGACCTGTATCTAGCTACTATACTAAGCCTGTAAAACTAATAACTGCTCAACACTTTATTCGTGCAGCTAAGGGTGGTGTCGGTGCCGCTAAAACTGCAGGAAATTATGCGGCTACTCTCTATCCGATGAAATTAGCTTACGAGCAAGGCTATGACCAAATCATGTGGATGAGCCCTGATTTTAAGTATATCCAAGAATGCGGAACGATGAATTTGTTCTTCGTTATAGGTGATACGATTATCACACCAGCCAATTCAAATAAAACAATTTTAGGAGGTATTACAAAAGATTGTTTCCTCACCATACTTAGAGATGCAGGACATAAAGTAGAAGAAAGAGATCTATCTATTGACGAAGTCGTCAATGCATACCATAAAGGTGAATTGAAAGATGTTTTTGGCTCAGGTACTGCCGCTGTTGTTGCAGCAATCTCTGAAATTACTTATAAGGACTTGACGATGGTCATTCCTCCTTTAGAAACTAGAAAGACTTCTATTTTCTTGAAGGAAGAACTAACGGCTATTCGTGCTGGGGAAAGACCTGACAAGTTCAATTGGATTGAAAAACTTAAAGTTAAAAAGCATGTAACTACTTAATCGTTAATTACATTGCTTGGAAAATATAGAACACCTTGAGATAGTACTTGAGGTGTTTTTTTTGTTTGCGGATGACGTAGTTAGAGGAGAACTTTAAGCTATCCGCAAACATTCCCATTTCCATGCCCAAATTGTTCCTTGGTTTTCTATCTTTTTCGTTTTAGCCATACCGCATTTTTCTAGGACGCGAGTGGACGGGTTGGTGATGGGCTCAGTATGTGCAATGACTTTTTTGACTTCCTTGAACGAAAACGCATGATTTATTAATTCTTTGGCCAGTTCTGTGGCAAAGCCTTGCTTTCTTAAGCTTGGTATGATCTCATAACCTATTTCGACAATACCTTGTTCATCTGGAAATCCTTTGTAGCCGCAAGAACCAATTAGCTTTTTTTCTTCTTTAAGAACAGGTAAGTACATCCACCAACCTTCCTCCCTTCGATCTGCTTTCATTTTTTCAAGCACTTGAATATAAGGGAATAAGCCTGTCGTTTGCCAATTTTCAGGAACAACTATATCCAACAACTCCGCCAAGGCTTCATCTCCTCGTATACTTGCTTCTAAAACAGGGATATTAGTCTCAAAAAGAATAAGCCTATCAGTCGTTAAATGCATCTCTAGAATTATTTAAAATCAAAAGTACTATAAATTCGTTCATTAACTCCATGGTGGAGTCAAAATCCCATGTCTAAAATAAAATTTCATGATTCCATAAAACAAAACTTTCACTAAAAATTGAAAGTTCAAAAAAAAGTAGTTACCTTTATTCTAGAAATAGGCAGAATAAGGAAAAAATATCACCATAAGTATTTAGATACTTATTACCTTTGTTCTTCTAATTAAAAGATTTTTCTATGAATACTGAACAGCAGATAGGCGTTTTACTCCATGATAAAACTTTGGACAGCAAACTCAAAGCTATAGCCCAGAAAGTAACTTCCAAAACTCGCATTTCTATAGAGGAAGGTGAATATTTATACAATCATGCTCCTCTTGGATATTTGGGAACACTAGCGAATGCTATTCGTGAACGCATTCATGGAGATAAGACTTATTTCAATCGGAATTTCCATATGGAACCGACGAATGTTTGCTTGTATACTTGTACGTTTTGCTCCTATTCAAGGCTAATAAAGAAGCGTTCAGAAGGCTGGGAATATACGATGGACGACATGATGAACATCGTAAAAAAGTATGATAATGAGCCTGTTACAGAAGTTCATATCGTAGGGGGT
>JAHDHB010000487.1 GCA_020631545.1 Saprospiraceae bacterium
GACGAATTGGGCCTTTGGGCAAAAACTCTACCTTTTCCAGTCAGAAAATTAGTGCAAGTAGAAAATCGCCATGAGAGCAACTCGTAATTCCTCATTCATAATTTGGTTCTGGCTTTGCCAGCTTAGGAATTACGAGTTGCTTGACGGGAAAAGCGGAATCCTTGTTTTACTGTCCTACTTCTTGTTTTTTCATTGTCTTAACTATTGCAAAATTATGAATGACGAATTGGGCCTTTGGGCAAAAACTCTACCTTTTCCAGTCAGAAAATTAGTGCGAGTAGAAAATCGCCATGAGGGCAACTCGTAATTCGTAATTTGGTTCTAGCTTAGGAATTACGAGTTGCTTGACGCGAAGGGCGGAATCCCTTTTTTACTGTCCCACTTCTCGTTTTTTCATTGTCTTTACGATTGAACCAATAATACGGAGTAATTCATCGCAATCATCTAAAAATGACATTGCTAGTTTTTCTTCAAGGTAATCACTATCTCGGAGTAGACGAATCCAATAATGCGTTTCTCTTGCTTCTTTGTAGGCAAGGGTACATTTATATACAAAATCCTTTTCTGAAAAACCTCCTTGTGCTTCTTCTATGTTTGCACCTATAGACGTTCCACTTCTTAGCATTTGCTTTGACAAAACATACTCTTTTCGTTCTTCACATAAATGCTTATAAAGTTTAACTATTCTCAAAGAAAAAGCATAAGTTTTTTCAACAACAACACTCTCTTTCATAAAGATAAATTTACCATCCGCACAAAATAATTCCTAATTCCTCATTCGTAATTCGTAATTCTCAATAAAACAGTTCCGCTATCATGCATCGGGCACTGCCTCCTCCTACAGCTTCGATGATATTTAGAGGAGCAGAAACGATTTTGTTGTTCAGCTTTTCCGTTATCATGGTTACTTGTGCTTTGGTCAAGCAATTTCTCGCTTGATTCGACATCACTAAGAGCTTTTCGCCCTTCTTATTTTGTAGTTGCAGCATATTTCCTGCAAACTCATTCATTTGTTTTTTAGAAATATCGATGATGGTTTTACCGCTTTTTTCCAACTTCTTCACCACTTTTTTCCGCTCTTCCCTTTTGATAGCTTTGAGTGCAATGACAACATAATTATCAGCAATACACATCAAGACATTGGTATGGTAAATCTGTTCGCCAGAAGGGCCAAAAGCCGAAAAATAGACCAATTCGTAGCCCGTCAACTCTGCCCAAGCCTTAAGCACTTTGATGTGTGTTCTAGGACTTATTGCAGCGTAGCACACTTTATTAAAATGATCAAGCACCATAGCACCAGTACCTTCCAAGTAACGACGTTCTAGTTCGAAACGCACCAATTGTTCATCTATGATGTACCCATATTTTTCGGATAAGGTTTGAAGAATATCCTCCCTGCGTTCATCCGAACGATTTGGGGAATTCATGGGGTAAGTCAACAATTGTTTGGAAAAAGGCGAGGTACTGAACCAGTTATTCGGAAAAATAGAATCTGGTGTATAAGGGTAATTCGTATCGTTAAAGACTTCTACCTGAATGCCGGCAGATCGGAGCGCTTTCACATAATTATCGAACTCCAATAAAGCAATTTCCTTTATTTGTCGGTTCGTCAATTCCTTTAAGCGATTCTGGAAAGCATTGGATTGCGCTGTTTGTTCATTATAGCCAAACCGCACAGGGCGTATCATTAGCACCGTATTAGCTATCATAATAAAAGGATGGTTTATTGAAAAAAAGGACAAAAACCTAGGGAATCAAAACTCACCCTCCAGTTTCCATCCTTTCACATTCTTACAACTTATATATTAAGTATAAAAACACACAAGAGCAATAAGTTGATAAAATATATTACAAGCGAGTCAAGGTTAAACAAGAATAATCCATCTCACTTAACAACTTTTAACTACTAACTCTTAACTCTTAACTTAAAACTAATATCTTCTTCTAAGCGGTAAAGTGGAGCAGCGCAAAAGCCCTTCCATCTTTGCTGTTTCAGAGTAAGGGATTTTCTCGACAGTCAAACCAATGCTTTCTAACCAGCGATTCAAATCGCCAAATTCCTTCTCGTCAGCACCAGAGACGACCACGGAAGGCGAGATAGAAAAAACATTGGAATTCATGTGATACATCTGCTCCTTAGTGATTTCATAGCAATTCTTCTTCCCCCCAAACATATTCACTAAAAAATCTGCATCTTTCTGATTCTGAAACCCATCACGGAAAATAATGCAATGGTCGTTATTCCCTACAGGCTGAAAAGCGCAATCCAAGTGCAAGCAATTACCATAAGGATCATTGTCCGACTTGTAGAGCGGAATCGGCTTTACTATTTTATGTGGAAACTTCGCTTCTAGATATTCGATGGCAGACTTATTGGTTCGATTACACCCCATATTCTCACACCCTCTTGCTGCTTGGCCTACAAAAATGTACTTTTTATAAGGAAAAACATCTCCTCCCTCAATCTTCACTTCTTGTGGAGGAAACATCACTTCTTCTGCAATATTCACGACAATCTCCCAGATTGCTGTAAACTCAGGTTCACGAGCAGCAAGCCCCATATTCGCCTTGATAAACGTATTATCAATGACAAAACCAATATCTCTAGCAAAAATCTGATTCTCCTTAGGCAAATTTTCTGGGCGATAAATACGTACCCCATGTTTTGCAAAAACTCTTGCAAAAGCTTCATTCTCACGCCGTAAATCGCTTTCTAAAGGAAAGGTTCCTTCTTTTTTATGCTTTTTGGATTTAGGATCCACACTAAACTCAATAGGCATAGGATCGCCTAAGTCTGATGCAATTCCTAGAATAACAGCTTCTAAGGGAGCCGTTTCATCCAATACTTTTATGTTAATTTTTTTGGTGTAAACCTTGTCTAATTTTGTTCCGTGCATAAGAATCTTTGGGTTTTGATTGAAAAAGATCAAGAATCCAGCAAATGTATTAAAATCTAGCCTGAAAACGTAATGTTAACCGATAACTTCCAGTTCTTCTTTAACTTTCTACATTTTTCATTCTCCTGCCATAAAAAGGAATTCACCTGAAATAGTCAGTTACTTACGAGCTTCATCCAAAAAAGCTGTCAAAGGGCTACTAGCTACCGCCTTATCCGTTTGTCGACCCAATTTTGCTTCAAAAGCCATCCGCCCAGCCTCTACGGCCATCTTAAAAGCCTTCGCCATTTGTACAGGATTATTAGAGACAGCAATAGCGGTATTAACAAGTACCGCATCAGCTCCTAGCTCCATGGCTTCCGCCGCGTGGCTCGGCGCTCCAATACCTGCATCTACGACGACAGGGACATTACTCTGTTCAACAATAATACGCAAAAAATCTCTAGTCTTTATGCCTTGATTACTACCAATGGGCGAACCTAAAGGCATGACAGCAGCCGTCCCCACCTCTTCCAAACGCTTGCACAAAACAGGATCAGCATGAATATAAGGCAAGACAATAAAACCTAATTTCACTAATTCCTCCGCCGCTTTCAAGGTTTCAATCGGATCCGGCATCAAGTACTTAGGATCGGGATGAATTTCTAGCTTCAACCAATTGGTTTCCAATGCTTCCCTAGCCAATTGCGCAGCAAAAACAGCTTCCTTCGCATTTCGAACGCCAGAGGTATTCGGCAATAAGTTGAACTGTGGATGCGCCAAGTGTTTCAAGATATCATCCTCCTTGTCCTTCACATCCACCCTACGCAAAGCCATCGTCACCAATTCCGAACCCGAAGCCAGCAAAGCCGCCTCCATTTCAGCATTCGAACTAAATTTACCCGTTCCGGTAAATAACCGTGAACTAAATATTTTATCACCTAATTGTAAAGGTTTCATGCTTTATAAGTTAAGAGTAAGGAATTACGAATTAAGAGTTGACCGTCAATACGTCTTTTAGAACGGAAATTTCCTAGGAAACTCATTTCAAATTAAAATCACAAGTAGACAGCTTAAAAATCAGACTATTGTAGATTTTACTAGCCGTTTTTACTGCTGTGAGCGTCCATGTGAAAAGGTCGTAAGACCTTCTATCAAACCTAGGTGCTCTTTATACATTCATATCGTCAAAAAGCTATGTGTCTTTGTGCCTTCTTTGTGGCAATAATCTACACCAAAATCTTAGCTAATGGCTAACGCAACTTGTCGGCTGAAGCCAACGTTACGGCAAAATGGCGGAAAGCTGCTTCCCTATCCTCTGCCAAATTCACAGCAGAAGCGATGGCAATACCAGCAACACCCGTCCCCATAATTCCTTTCACATCAGCAGGTAAAATACCTCCAATCGCTATAATCGGTAGTTCAATACCCTCTTGCTTACAAGCTTGAAGGGCATTGCGATAGCCATCAATACCCAAAACGGGACTAAGGTTTTTCTTTGTACTAGTAAAACGAAATGGCCCTAAACCTATATAATTCACACTTGTTTTTGCCAAGCGACGAATGTCCTACATCGTATTTGCTGTTCCGCCAATAATTGCTTTATGTCCTAGGATTTCCCTGGCTTCATCAGGCGGCATATCCGTCTTCCCAAGATGAACGCCAGCAGCACCAAGCTCTTGAGCTAAGCCGACATTATCATTCATGATGAAACTTACCCCATAAGCATCACAAATTTTCTTCACTTCTAATGCCATCCGTTTCCAATCAGCTAGATTTCTGCCTTTTGTGCGAAATTGTATCCATTTCGCACCCGCACGACAAGCACTTTTTGCCATCTCTACATGGCTTACCGTGGGGCTGTCTTGGGTAATTAGTAGTAACGGTGACTTTAGTCGCCAAGTTGCGTTAGAAGATCGTTTAAAACCTCCAACACTCATTGCCAAGAGCCCATTATTGCTTGTGATAAACTTCGTCACGTAATCCTTTGCTTGCTGACAAGCCGTTTTCAAATCGCTTCCAAAAGTCAATTCCGCAGTAATCGCCGCAGACAGCACACAGCCTGTTCCATGCTTGGATTTTGAAGAACGAAGCCCCTCAAAACGTGTGGTTTCCTCCTTGGTAAATAGTACGTCTACCGCCAATTCGCCCTTAGCATGACCACCTTTCAAAAAAACATTGCACAAGGATTGACTCACATCCGTTTCAATCTGATTTCCAAAGAGTCGTATCCATTCCAAGCGATTCGGCGTCAACAAAAAACATTGTTTGGCAATGCGCAATAAACTATTTCTGTCAATAGTCGAATGAAATAAAAAGCCTGCACTAGCGGATAAAATCGGATCCCAAATGATTCGTACTTCTGGACGAAGTTCTTTTAACTTATCAACGACTAAACCTAGTGTTTGCCAGCTTTCTATCAATCCAATCTTAACGACATCAATGGTATACTTACGAAACAAAATCTCTACTTGTTCCAAAATAAGTGCTACATCTACCCACTCCACTCGCTCAAATTCCGATTCATGTTGCACGGTGATGGCCGTACAAACGCTCAATCCATACACCCCAAAAGCCTCAAAGGTTTTGATGTCAGCGCCTAAGCCAG
>JAHDHB010000488.1 GCA_020631545.1 Saprospiraceae bacterium
ATATGGTTAAAAACACGCACCTAAACGCCTCTATATCAAGCTATCACCTCTTTATTTAAACCGTAAGTGACGGATAGAATAGTAAAAAATAGTACCAAAACCAAAGGCTAACATGCTATGATAAATGACAAAAGGGATATTATTCAAGACAAAAAAGCCATAATAAACCGCTACCGCAAAATAGACCGCCAATAAGCCTTCCATTATCGTCGTAAAATCAATTTTTTGAGAGAAATAATGCTGTTTCTTAAATGTACCACCAATCCCAGTAATGTTGAATTTAGGCGTACGAATAAAGGCTGTTTGCTTGCCTAATAAGCCTTGAATAGCTGCTATAGTGTTATGCAAAGACAAGCCCATAGACAAGGAAAGAAATACAGGGAAAAGGAATAAAAATTTAAGCACCGAGCGTAAATAAGTGCGTTCTCTAGGAATCGCATGGACATTGGCCGTATAGTAAACCATACTTACACCTATTAATGCGATGTAAAAGATATAACCGTAGGAAAATTCATCGGCGTGATGCTCAAAAAGGAACATGAGAGGAACACTAAGCACCGCCGTTAATAAAATACTGATAAAAACACTGCTCGACAACAAATGGGCACTAGCATGAATTTTTTGTCTTCGACTAAGATTGGATTGCCAAATGGTGGGCAGCATCTTTCGGGCAGTCTCGGCACCTCCTTTTGTCCAGCGGAATTGCTGAGATTTTAGGCCATTCATTTCAGCAGGAAGCTCAGCAGGCGAGGTGACATCTTGTAAGTAAATGATTTTCCACCCCTTAATCTGAGCTCGATAGCTGAGATCCAAGTCTTCCGTCAAGGTATCCGCTTCCCAACCGCCAGCATCGTCGATGGTTTCTCGTCTCCAGAGTCCAGCAGTACCATTGAATTGAAGCAAGCATTTCCCATCTTTTCTTCCCCTTTGCTCTACCGTAAAATGGACATCCAATTGCATAGCCTGCATTTGCGTAAGTAAGGAATAATCCTTATTGATATGCTCCCAACGCGTCTGTACTACGCCTATTTCTTCGTTTTCAAAATGTGCAACGGTTTTCCTCAAAAAGTCAGGATTAGGCAAAAAATCAGCATCGAAAATAGCCACCAATTTGCCTTTAGCTTTCAGCAAACCATCGCGCAAAGCCCCCGCCTTATATCCTTGACGGTCAACGCGATGTACTAATTCTATTTGATATCCTTTTTCCTTGTATTCTTCTACTTTTCTTCTAGAAATTTCTACTGTTTCATCCGTAGAATCATCCAAGACTTGAATTTCGAAACACTCCTTGGGGTAATCTATTTTAGCGATATTGTCAATCAAGCGCTCAACGACATATCGTTCATTGAAAATAGGTAGCTGAATGGTAACGAAAGGTAGCTCTTTTGGTGATTCTAGATCCGCAAGTAGGCCTTTTTCGCGCATTTTTGGTCGTGTATAAAAATACAACAACTGGACTTGCATCAAGCAATACACGGTGATGTAGATGATGGCCAAGGTATAGACGAAAACCAGCAAATAGGGAAGAACCATAGGTATGGAATTAGGATTACAAATTATTAGTTTTCAGCGCTATCGCTTGAAAAGACACATTGACAAAAGACGAAGAATATAGAACAAAAGACCATCCGCAATAGCTAACTCAACCAAAGATTTTTATAGCAAAAGCGACAAAAGAGTTGTAAGAACAGTATTGAAACATACCGCGAAATATCCCGTACAAGAAGAATCATTATTAAAAAAACCTAGAATAAGCACTCAAACACTAGACAAAACCGTTTTAACAGGAAAATTAAAGCAATTTAAAAATCGTCCATAGAATTTTGTGCCCCGCTAAGATGGTTCCTTTAATAGTTCCCGAAACCTTCGATTTGCCTATTCTTTTGCGATAGGTAACGGGAATTTCGCAGCAATTCATCTTCATTTTTGCCGCTTTCACCTGCATTTCTACCGTCCAACCATAAGTTTTATCTTGCATATCAAGGGCTAACAGTTTATCCCATTTTATAGCGCGAAAAGGTCCTAAGTCGGTAAAATGATAATTATAAAACAACTTTATCAAATTCGTAGCCAACCAGTTGCCAAATACCTGTTGAGGAGTCATAGAGCCTCTTTCCAGCTCGCCTAAGGCTCTAGAACCAATCACCATATCCGCCCCATCTTCCAGGATCGGCTTTACCAATAAGGTTGCTTCTTCAGGAAAATCGGAATAATCTGCGTCTAGAAATACGACAATATCCGGTTGTTCCTCAAGTGGTTTTTGCTTCAGATAATGAATACCTTTCAAACAGGCATGTCCATACCCTTTTTGAGGTTCATCCTGTACCGTAGCCCCATTCGCTCTAGCCACCTCCGCTGTCCGGTCTGTACTGCCATTATTACAAACGATGACTTCTCGCACCAAATCCCAAGGAATATCCACAAGAACCTTATCCACTGCGTTTTCTTCATTAAAAGCAGGAATAATAACATCAATTTTGGGTTTCATGGTGCTCATCATTACGCGAAATAATAAAATTGTTTTCAATTTTCCAAAAAGGAAGGGCTTACATGTCGTAAAACCGACAAAGGAACATTAGGAAGAAAAAAGTATTTTCCTCATTTTTCTACTTGAGCAAGATTAAGATCTATACGAGATTCTATGTCCATATATCTTGTCTACAATGAAGATACTGAACGAAGCAGCAATTTATAGTTTTTTTAGGTTTTTTTCTATAAGAATGGAGTTAGAATCCAATTTAAGCCGCAAATAATCAATTATAGCATTTTTTGTGCTGTTTTTTTGCTCAAGATTCCTATTTCGATTTTGAAAATACTTAGGGTTTCATTATATTTGACACTAGAGGCATTATTAACTGGGCTAGGCCCATTTTTATTATTTTTCATTTCAAAAAAAGCTTATTATGAAAAAGGCAGAAGTTAAAATTAAGGATGACACGTTGCAAACCTCATCAGAGATTTTGAGAGCATTGGCGCATCCACTTCGTATGCGTATTCTTGAATTCATTGACCGTCATAAGACCATCAATGTAAACAAGATCTACAATACGTTGAAGTTAGAGCAATCCATTACATCTCAACATCTTCGTATTTTGCGTGTGGCTGGTATCGTTGATACTAAGCGTGATGGTAAATTCATCCATTACACGATCAACTATCCAAAAATCGCTCAAGTAACGAAAGCTATCGACAACTTCCTAGAAGAAGACAAGTAATTAAGTTAAGTGGTGGTCACTCCCATTAGACTGCTACTTTTGCTTAAATAGCTTATACGTACAAAGGCTCTACTAATTGTAGAGCCTTTGCTATTTCTTAGGGTTTGCAAAAGATTTTCGCCCTGCAAAATTTAGGGCGGAGCCACCTCCTCACAAAATCAGTTCGATTTTTTAACGAACTGCGTCAAGATGACAATTCGTTGTCCATTTACTTTTCCTTCGATGTGCCCTGCATTGTCTGCTACCAAGGAGATTCTTCGCACCGCTGTCCCTCGTTTGGCGGTGAAGTTGGCGCCTTTTACCTTTAAATCTTTGATCAAGGTGACAGTATCCCCTGCCTGCAAAACAGCCCCATTACTATCTAGGTGTATGACCTTTTCCTCTTGGTTCTCTTCCGTGGATTTTGCCCAAGCAAGCGTTTCCTCCTCCAAGTAGAGCATATCTAGCAAATCTTGAGGCCATCCTTCTGAGCGGAGGCGATACAGCATTCGCCAAGCGACTACTTGTACAGCAGCCACTTCACTCCACATACTATCATTTAGACATCGCCAATGGTTCGCATCTACTTGAGAAGAATCTTCCACCTGCACTAAGCAGGTATTGCAAACTAAGATATTGTCTTCTGCTCTACCTGACGATTTCGGAGGTACTTCATACACACTCAAATCACTAGTAGCTTTACATAATTCGCAGGCAGAGCCGCTGCGGGTTTGCAATTCATTTTCTATAGACATCGCACTCATTTACAGGTGGTTTGAAAACAGCCTTCAAGCAAATAGAGTGCAAAGATAAAAACACTTGTGCTACTATTCACAAAAAGGGGTCAATGCTTTAAACTAAAAAAGAGGTAACTCGCATAGCGTAGCACCTCTTTTAAATCGTAATCGTTCTGTGTTTCTACACAAGAACTATCTTCTTCTCGTAACTGGAGTAGAAGGAGCTTGAACGATAGTAAGTCTTCTGAATTTTCTCTTAAACATGACTTTTCGTTTTTGGTGGTTGAAAAATTGGTTGTAAGCAGATTAGCTTGATTCTAAGAACCTAAGCCAAATTATGGTTCTTGTACTATCTTCTTCTTGAAACAGGAGCAGAAGGAGCTTGTACCAATGTAAGTCTTCTAAATTTTCTCTTAAACATAACGTTGTCTCTTTAATAAGTTGAATAATGAAGCATCTTGTTCTTCATTGCGATGCAAAGGTATAATGTTTCGCTATTAATCGCAAGTTTTTTTGCCACAAAAAATCATTTTTACAAAATTTTTTTCTGAATAGTAGCTAAATTTTATTAAAATTTAGTTTTTAATTTTGATTAACTTGATTTTTCAGAAAAACTTAAACGAAAAACAGCAAATCGAAAAATTATCATTGGACAAGGACGGTTGTAATAGAATTATCGCCTGATTCTAGTAGGCAAAACACCTTTTGACGAGCTTTACGGCACACATAAAAGAATGATAAACAAAGCTTTTTGAGTAAAATCTAAAATAAAGTTGCATGAAAAAGTCATACTTAATACAAAAAAATGGTGCTAAAAAAAATGTAGAAAATATTTTTAGTAGAAATGAGCGGTACATTTCAAGCAATACTCCTGTAGAAAATAACAGAACCTTACATTTTTTAGCTATATTTCGCCCACGTTTGAGAATAATAGGTAACGTTGGCTTTCGCCGACAAGTCTAGAATTCAGCACTTCATTCCTTAAAAAACTGACGAATTTGAGTAATATTCTTAATAACGCCATAAAAAGACTAAGAGAGTACGACTTCTTTGAAACCTTGAAGCACACCTCCAATTACTTTGGAGGTCAACTACTTGTACAATTTTTAGGCTTATTTTCTCTAATCGTTTATACCCATTTCCTTACACCTGAAGAATTTGGAATCGTTGAAGTCTTCTTCAATCTAGGCAAAATATTCATTGTTCTTCTTCCTTTTGGACTCCACACCGCCGTATCAAGGTATTATTTTGAAGAAAAAAACGATTACAAAGAATTTCTAGGCACAACGCTCTTGCTTTCTATTGGTTTTTTCACTATAAATTTCACCTTACTTTACCTCCTATTTGGCGATTTGTTTACTTGGTTAAATCTTCCTTCACACCTATATATACTACTAGCACCTTTCGTTCTCTCCCACCTCATTTTCACCATATTCAATGGCTTGTTTGTCGCTAGAAACGAGAGTCTTACCCCAGCCAAAGGGATGGTTATCATGGCTTACGGACGATTT